>NZ_SMKB01000075.1:0-29350 GCF_004348575.1 Actinomadura sp. 7K534 | reverse complement strand
CTCCCATCCCCACTCCCATCCCCACTCCCCTGCCCGGACCTCGTTCACTTGCGCGTGTCAGCGCATCGGGATGCGGACGCCGCGTTCGGCGGCCACCTCTTCGGCTCGGGCGTAGCCCGCGTCCACGTGGCGCATCACGCCCGTTCCCGGGTCGTTGGTCAGTACGCGCTGGAGCTTCTCCGCGGCCAGGGGCGTTCCGTCCGCGACGCAGACCTGCCCCGCGTGGATGGAACGGCCGATGCCGACGCCGCCGCCGTGGTGGATGGACACCCACGTCGCGCCGGACGACACGTTCAGCATCGCGTTGAGCAGGGGCCAGTCGGCGATCGCGTCCGAGCCGTCCGCCATGCCCTCGGTCTCCCGGTACGGGCTGGCGACCGAGCCGCAGTCGAGGTGGTCGCGGCCGAGGACGATCGGGGCGCTGATCTCGCCGCGCGCCACGAGGTCGTTGAACACCTCCCCGGCCCGGTCGCGCTCGCCGTAGCCCAGCCAGCAGATCCGGGACGGCAGGCCCTGGAAGCGCACCCGCTCCCCCGCCATCCTGATCCACCGGGCCAGCGGCTCGTTGTCCGGGAACAGGTCGAGGATCGCCCGGTCGGTGCGGGCGATGTCGCGCGGGTCGCCGGACAGCGCCGCCCACCGGAACGGGCCCTTGCCCTCGCAGAACAGCGGCCGGATGTAGGCGGGGACGAACCCGGGGAAGTCGAACGCCCGCGCGTACCCGGCGAGCTGCGCCTCGCCCCGGATGGAGTTGCCGTAGTCGAAGACCTCGGCGCCCACGTCCTGGAAGCCGACCATCGCCTCGACGTGCGCCGCCATCGACGCGCGGGCCTTCTCGATGAACGCGGCCGGGTCCTTGCCGCGCTCGGCGGCCATGTCCTCGAACGCGACGCCGCGCGGCAGGTAGGCGAGCGGGTCGTGGGCGCTGGTCTGGTCGGTGACGACGTCGATCGGCGCGCCGCGGCGCAGCAGTTCGGGGACGACGTCGGCGGCGTTCCCGAGCAGCGCGATCGACAGCGGCCGCCGGGCCGCCTTCGCCTCCTCCGCGAGCCGCAGCGCCTCGTCCAGCGAGCCGGCGCGGACATCGCAGTACCGGTGCTCGACGCGCCGCTCGATGCGGGACGGGTCGCACTCGACGCAGATCGCGACGCCGCCGTTCATCGTCACGGCGAGGGGCTGCGCGCCGCCCATCCCGCCGAGCCCGGCGGTGAGCGTGATCGTCCCCGCGAGGGTGCCGCCGAAGCGCTTCTCGGCGACGGCGGCGAACGTCTCGTAGGTGCCCTGGAGGATGCCCTGGGTGCCGATGTAGATCCACGACCCGGCGGTCATCTGGCCGAACATCGTCAGGCCGAGCGACTCCAGGCGGCGGAACTCCTCCCACGTCGCCCACTGCGGCACGAGGTTGGAGTTCGCGATCAGCACCCGGGGCGCCCACTCGTGCGTCCGGAAGACGCCGACCGGTTTGCCGGACTGGACGAGCAGCGTCTCGTCCCCCTCCAGGTCGGTCAGCGAGCGGACGATGCCGTCGAAGGCGTCCCAGCTGCGGGCCGCCTTCCCCGAGCCGCCGTAGACGACCAGCTCGTCGGGGTGCTCGGCGACCTCCGGGTCGAGGTTGTTCTGGATCATGCGGAGGGCGGCCTCCTGCGGCCAGCCCTTGGCGGTGAGGCCGGTGCCGCGCGGCGCGCGGACGGGACGGGGACCGGACATCTGCGGACTCCTTAGGAGAGAGGGCCGGTTAGGAGAGAGGGCCGGTTAGGAGAGGGGGCCGGTGACGGCCTCGGCGGCGGCGACCAGGGAGCCGTCCCGGACCAGCTCGGTCGCGGCGGCGATCTCGGGCGCGAGGTAGCGGTCCGGGCCGGGCGGCGGGACGGCCTCCCGCAGCCGTGCGACGACGGCGCCGGTCGCCGGGCCGGGCCGCAGCGGGGTGCGCAGGTCCAATGCCCGCGCGGCGGTGAGGATCTCGATGGCGATCACCTGCGCCAGCCCGTCGACCGACCGGCGCAGCTTGCGGGCCGCGTTCCAGCCCATCGACACGTGGTCCTCCTGCATGGCCGAGCTCGGGATGGAGTCGGCGCTGGCCGGGGCGGCGCGGCGCTTCAGGTCGGACACGATCGCGGCCTGCGTGTACTGGGCGATCATGTGGCCGGAGTCGACGCCGGGGTCGTCGGCGAGGAACGCGGGCAGCCCGCCCGAGCGGCCCTTGTCGAGCATCCGGTCGGTGCGCCGCTCCGACATCGACGCGACGTCGGCGGCGGGCACGGCGAGGAAGTCCAGCACGTACGCGACGGGCGCGCCGTGGAAGTTGCCGTTGGACTCGACCCGGCCGTCCGGCAGCACCACCGGGTTGTCGATGGCGGACGCCAGCTCCCGTCCGGCGACGAGTTCGGCGTGCGCGAGCGTGTCCCTGGCGGCGCCGTTCACCTGGGGTGCGCAGCGCAGCGAGTACGCGTCCTGGACGCGGGTGCAGTCGGGCCCGCGGTGCGACTCCATGATCTCCGAGGCGCCCAGCAGCGCCCGCAGGTTCGCCGCCGACGCGGCCTGGCCCGGGTGGGGCCGCAGTTCTTGCAGGTCTGCGGCGAAGACCCGGTCGGTGCCGAGCAGCGCCTCGACCGTCATCGCGGCGGCGACGTCGGCGGCCGTGAGGAGCCGCCGCAGGTCGTGGAGGGCCATGACGAGCATTCCGAGCATCCCGTCCGTGCCGTTCAGGAGGGCGAGACCCTCCTTGGCGCCGAGCTCGACCGGTGCGATCCCGGCCTCCGCCAGCGCGTCCGCCGCGGGCCTCAGCTCGCCGGCGGCGTCCCGGACCGACCCTTCGCCGATCAGCGCCAGCGCCACGTGCGCGAGCGGGGCGAGGTCCCCGGAGCAGCCGAGGCTGCCGTGCTCGAAGACCTGGGGCGTGATGCCGGCGTTGAGCAGCGCGGCGAGCGTCCGCGCCGTCGCCGGCTGCACCCCGGTCCGTCCCGTGGCGAGCGTGCGCAGCCGGAGCAGCATCAGCGCCCGGACGACCTCCCGCTCCACCTCGGGCCCCGACCCGGCCGCGTGCGACCGGACGATGTTGAGCTGCAGCTGCGCCCGCAGCTCCGGGGCGATGTGCCGGGTGGCGAGCGCCCCGAACCCCGTCGAGACCCCGTAGACCGGGGTCGGGCGGGCGGCCAGCTCCTCGACATGGGCCCGCGACTCGCCGATGAGCTTGAGCGCCGCGTCCGTCAGCGAGACCGCCGCGCCGCCGCGCGCCACCGCCACCACCTGATCGAACGCCAGTGCCTCCGGGCCGACCTCGATGATCTCGTCCGCCATGTCGATGCTCATACCCACCATTGGAGCGTCCCCGGCGCCGCCGCGGGAGGGGTGGCGGCCAGCGGCTGTCTCAGATACGAGACTTCTGCGGGATAATGGGGCCATGAGCCAGGTTCCGGCCGCCCGCCGCGCCCTGGCGGTGCTGCGCCTGCTGGCCGCGGCGCCCGGCCCGCTCCCCGCCTCGGCGATCGCGCGCTCCCTCGGGCTGCCCCGGTCCAGCACGTACCACCTCCTGGCGGCGATGGCCGAGGACGGCTTCATCACCGCCATCCCGGAGGAGCGCCGCTGGGGCCTGGGCGTCGCCGCGTTCGAGATCGGGTCCGCCTACCTGCGGCACGAGCCGCTGGAGCGCCTGGCCCGCCCGCTGCTCCGGCGCCTGGTGGACCGCGTGGGCGAGATCGTCCAGCTGGGCGTCCTGCACGGCGCCGAGACGCTCTACCTGCTCAAGGAGCAGCCGCCCGGCCACGCGACGCTGGTCACCGACGTGGGCGTCCGCATGCCCGCCCACCTCACGGCGAGCGGCCGCTCGATGCTCGCCCACCTGCCCGCGGCGCAGGTCCGCGCCCTCTTCCCGGGCCGGTTCGTCGACCTGTTCGTCGACCGCACAGGCCGGGGTCCCGCGTCCCTGCGCGAACTGCGCCGCGTCCTCGCCGAGGACGCGCGCCGGGGATGGGCGGTGGAGGACGGCCACATCACCGAGGGCTTCGCGAGCATCGCCGCCTGCGCCTTCGACCACACGGCCCACCCCACGGCGGCGATCACCGTGACGTTCCGCCGCGAAGCCCACCCGCCCGGGACATGGCCCGCCCTGGCGGGTCCGGTCCGCGACACGGCCACCGCCCTGACGACGCGCCTGACCGGCCGGGTGCCCGGCTGAGCCGGCCCTGGAGGGTCAGAGGCCGTATCGGGAGAGGACGTCCCGCTTGCCGCCGGTGAGGAACTTCCGCGTCATCCGGCCGCTGGTGAGCCATTTGACGGCGTCGCCGTTCTTCTTGCTGGCCAGCATCCTGTCGACCAGGTAGGGCGCGACGTCGTCGACGTGGTCGCACAGGATGTTGAGGATCTTCCGCTGGTCCCGCACCTGCTCCGGTGCCGCGGCGGCCTCCCGGAGCCAGCCCTCGGTGACGAGCATCCCGGGGCTGACCTGCCCGACCCGGACGTCCGTGCCGTCGACCTCCTTGACGAGCGCGCGGGTGAACGAGTCGAGGCCGCGCTTGGTGGCCGAGTACACGCCCATCCCCGGGCGGATCCGGCCGTCGCTGCCGCCGCCCAGGATGTTGAAGACCTGGCCGCCCTTCCCGCTCATGCCGCGCACGGCGACCTGGGAGCCGTACACGGTGCCGAGCATGTTCGTGGTCACCATCGTCCGGACGTCGGCGGCGGACGTCTCCGCGATCGGGCGGGTGGTGTTGGCGACACCGGCGTTGTTGATCCAGAGGTCGACGCCGCCGAGCGCCTCGACGGCGGCGTCCCACAGCTTCTCGACCTGCGCGGGGTCGGTGACGTCCACGGCGACTCCGTGGACGGCGGCCTCCCCGGCGGCCTCGGGCGCGAGCCGCTCGACGGCGTCGTCCACCGCCGCCTGGGTGCGTCCCGAGACGACCACTCCGTGGCCGCGGCGCAGCAGCTCGCGCGCGAGCGCGAACCCGATCCCCTTGGTGCTTCCGGTGACGACTGCCCTCCGCATGGCCACTCCCGGGGTAAGCCGGGCCTTACGCCCGGACGGCGTTGATCGTACGCACGCCGCGAGCCCCGGCCACAGGCCCAATCCCGCACAGCCACAGGCCCAATCCCGCGCAGCCACAGGCCCAATCCCCCGCGGCCGCGGGCCCGATCCGGCCTGCCGCCGTCATGCCTCCGCGGGAGGGCGCAACCCGTCGAGCAGAGCTTGGACGATCGGGTCGAGGTAGGCGGCGTCGCCGTCGATCCCGCCGATGGCGACGATCATGTCGAGGATCTGCTCCAGCGCGAGGTCGCGGCGGACCTCCCCGGCCTCCTGGGCGGCGGCGAGGAGCCCGCCCCCGGCCGCGAGCACCCTGGCGCGGTTCCGGCCGAACACGGGGTTGTCGCCGTCGATGTGGGTGAGCAGCTCGGCGGCGATGGGCCGCTTGCCCGCCGTGAAGACGAGGAAGCGCTGCAGCCAGGCCGTGAACACCGCGCCGGGCGTCTCCCCCTCGACCGTCCCGGCGGCCGCGCAGACGGCGTCGACCTCGTCCTGGTAGAGGGCCTCCAGGAGCTCCCGCCGGCTGGCGAAGTTGCGGTAGAGCGTGGCCATGCCGACCCCCGCGCGCCGGGAGATCTCGGCCATGGAGATGTCGTGGTCGGAGTCGGCGAACGCCTCCCGGGCCACCGCGAGGATCTTCTCGCGGTTGCGCCGGGCGTCGGCACGCCGCGTGGGTGCAACGGACACGGGCTTTCCAAACGGATAGGCTATCCGGTACGGTACCGGAGAGGTTGTTCGTTTACGCGCCTCAGCGTATCCCACCCGTCCGCCGCGACCCGCGGCATTTCGAGGAGTTCCCCATGGACCACCGCCCCCTCGGGCGCACCGGCGTCTCCGTCAGCCCGTTCTGCCTGGGCACGATGATGTTCGGCGCCTTCGGCAACCCCGACCACGAGGACTCGGTCAAGATCGTCCACCGCGCGCTCGACGCCGGGATCAACTTCGTGGACACCGCCGACTTCTACTCCGCCGGCGAGTCGGAGCGGATCGTCGGCAAGGCCCTGGCCGGCGGGCGGCGCGACGGCGTCGTCCTCGCCACGAAGGCCGGGCTGCCGTTCGGCGACGACCCCAACCGGCGCGGGACGTCGCGCCGCTGGATCACCCAGGCGGTCGAGGGCTCGCTGCGCCGGCTGGGCACCGACTGGATCGACCTCTTCCAGATCCACCGCCTCGACCCGGACGTCGACCTGGACGAGACCCTCGGCGTGCTGTCCGACCTCGTGCACGCCGGGAAGATCCGGATGTTCGGCACGTCGACGGCCGCCGCCTCCGAGATCGTCGAGGCGCAGTGGACCGCCGAGCGCCGGAGTCGCGAGCGCGTCCGCACCGAGCAGCCGCCGTACAGCATCCTGGCCCGCGCCGCCGAGTACGACGTGCTGCCGACCTGCCTGCGGCACGGCATGGGCGTGCTGACCTACAGCCCGCTCGCCGGCGGCTGGCTGACCGGCAAGTACCGCAAGGGCCGGGACGTCGAGCCGCCGGGCTCGGTCGCGCGCCGGGAGGGCTTCGCCGCCGTGTACGACGCGACGTCGCGGGCCAACGCGGCCAAGCTCGACGCCGCCGAGGCCCTCGCGGTGCTCGCCGAGGAGGCCGGGCTGTCGCTCGTGCAGCTGGCGCTCGCGTTCGTCACCCGCCACCCGGCGGTCACGTCCGCGATCGTCGGCCCCCGCACGATGGACCACCTCGACTCGTACCTGGCGGCCGCCGGCGTCGAGCTCTCCGAGGACGTCCTCGACCGCATCGACGAGATCGTGCCGCCCGGCCACACCGTCAACATCGCCGACAACATGTGGAACACGAGCACGAAGGCCCTGGAGCCCGCGTCCCGCCGCCGCTGAGCGCGCCCCCTGCCGGTCACCCCGCCCTGGCCACGCCGCCCCGGCACGCTGCTCTGAGCGGATCTGCCGCAGGCGGATAGGGCGTGAACCACCGCCGGCCCCGCCGCATAGTCGAGGCATGAGCGAGGAACAGAAGATCCCGTTGTTCAACGAACGAGCGCGGCGCGAGCTGTACCAGCAGCGCGTCCTCGTGCTCGACGGCGGACTCGACGACGACAACGGCACCCTGCTTGCCACCCAGCTGATCACCCTGGCGCGGGAGGACGCGTCCACCGACATCGCGCTGTGGATCCACTCCCACGGCGGATCGGTGCCGTCGATGCTCGCGATCCGCGACGTGATGCGGCTCGTCCCCTGCGACGTGTCGACGCTGGTGCTCGGCGTCGCCTACAGCGCGGGCCAGTTCCTGCTGTCGTCGGGGACCCGCGGCAAGCGCCGCGCGATGCCGCACGCCCGCGTGCTGATGCACCAGGGCTCCGCCGGCATCGCCGGCGCGGCCGTCGACATCGAACTGCAGGCCAACGACCTGCGCCACACCCGCGACACCGTCCTCGGGCTCATCGCCGAGGACACCGGGCAGCCGCTGGAGCGCGTCTTCGAGGACTCGCTGCACGACCGCTGGTTCACCGCGCGGGAGGCGCTCGACTACGGGTTCATCGACTCGATCGTCACCTCGCTGGACGAGGTCGTGCCCGACGCCCGCCGGCGCGTCGGGCTCGGCGTCCCCGCGGAAGGAGCCTCCCGGTGAGCAGCTACACGATCCCGAACGTGATCGCGCAGCACCCCCGCGGTGAGCGGATCATGGACGTCTACTCCCACCTGCTCACCGAGCGGATCATCTACCTCGGCACCGCCATCGACGCGGGCGTCGCCAACGCCCTCGTCGCGCAACTGCTGCACCTGGAGTCCGACAGCCCGGACACCGACATCCAGCTCTACATCAACTGCGAGGGCGGGGACCCGAGCGCGATGCTCGCGGTGTACGACACGCTGCGCTTCATCCGGTCGCCGGTGGCGACGACGTGCGTGGGGCAGGCGGTCGCCGTCGGCGCGGTGCTCCTCGCGGCGGGCGCCCCCGGCAAGCGCGCCGCGCTCCCCCACACCCGCGTGGTGCTGCACCAGCCGATGGGGCAGAGCCGCGGCGCGATCCCGGACCTGATCCTGCAGGCGGACGAGGTCGTCCGCGTCCGCGCGGACATCGAGGAGATCCTGTCCCGGCACACCGGGCAGGACACCGCGACCCTGCGCACCGACACCGACCGGGACCGGGTCTTCACCGCGCAGGCGGCGCTGGACTACGGCCTCATCGACCACGTCCTCGAGGAGCGGCAGCCGCTCCCCGCGTAGGCACGCCGCCGGGGCGTACCGTCACGCGGCCAGCGCGTAGGCGGTCGGCCCGGCCGGCGCGCTCACCGGGGCGCTGACCGGTGCGCTGACCGGTGCGCTGACCGGGACGCCGAGGAGGGTCGTCGCGACGGCGAGGGTCAGGTCGGCGAGCGTCACGTCGAGGGCGCCGGCGACCGCGGCGATCATCTCGCTCGACGGCTCCTTGACCCCCCGCTCCATCTCGGAGAGGTACTGCGGGGAGACGCCGGCCCGGCGGGCGGTCTCGACCAGGATCTCGCCGCGCTCGGTGCGCAGGCGCCGCAGGCACTCGCCGAGCGCCTCGCGCCAGAGCGGCTCCTGGCCGGGCCCGCCCTGCTCGGGCGGCGTGTCGTCGGCGGGCGGCGTGCTGTCGGCGGGCGGCAACGGTCGGACGATCTCAGCCATGCCTCATCGTAAATCGGCCGTCCCGCGATGTCCCGGCCATTCCGCCCACCGCAGAACGCCGACGCCTACGACACCTCACCAACCCGCCGGACGGCACGGCGCCGGGCGTTTTCATGGGCCTCGCGCAGCAAGGCGACCACGGTCAGCGCGGTCCTCTCCCCCGGGACGACGACGGCGATCCAGCCGAGCGCCCAGTAGACGGGGTGCGGGAGGATCACGTCGGCGGCGCCGAAGTCCCGCGGCGCCGGTTCGCGACCCGGCTCCTCACCGGTGAGCTCGGCGTACCGGGCGCGGCCGACGTGGACGTTGACCCGCCACCGCCCGGCCGGGCCGAGGCCGGACAGGTCGTCGCCGGGGTAGTCCTTGGTCACGATGGTGGCGTAGGGCTGCGTCCGGACCGGGACCGTGCCGTCGGGGGCGTAGTAGAAGAAGTGGTCCCCCCACGCGATCTCGGGACCCCCGTCGCCTTCCGTGGGCGCGAGTTCGTGGACGCCGTCGAACGCCCGGATCGTCTCCAGCAGTTCCTCCATACTCATGCTTGAAGTGTGAAGTTGAAGTGCTAACGGAGGGTTGACCATGGGCGAAGGGCTCAGCACGGCCGCGGTTTCTCTGGCCTCGGGCTACTCCGTGCAGCAGATCCGCGACCTTGAGGCGCTGGGCGTCATCCCGCGAGCGCCCCGGGCGGCGAACGGGTACCGGCGGTTCTCCCGGCGCCACGTGCGGGACCTGCGCGCGTACCGCGAACTCGCCACCGCCGTGGGGCCCGTCCGCGCCCGACACGCCATGCGCGAGATCCGCGCGCTGCCGCCCGGCGAGGCAGCCGCCCTGGTGAGCTCGTTCCACATCGCCCTGAACCGGGAGCGGGACGACGCGCTCGCCGCGCGGGAAGCGCTTCGGATGATCCGCGCGGAGGCCGCGGCCGATGCGGAACCGGCCGCCGAGGACTCGATGACGATCACCGAGTTGGCCGAGGCGCTCGGCGTCCGCGCCTCGACGCTCCGGTTCTGGGAGAAGGCGGGACTCGTCCGCCCGGAGCGGGTGGCGACCCGGGCCGGTTCCGCCCGCCGCTACCCGCTCCCGGCGATCCGCGAAGCCCGGATCACCGCGGCGCTGAGGGCGGCCGGATATCGCATCCCCGACGTCCAGCAGACGATGGCCGCCATCCGCCGCCTGCACGACTTGGACGACCCGCTCCGCACACTGGACGCCCACATAGAAGCGATCACCCACCGCACACGAGCCCTGTTGAGGGCCGGCACCGGCCTGGCCGAGATCATCACCGACTCGGCGAACCGTGGCATCGACTGAAGGCGGTCCGACCGTCGACCTTGGTCGGTCGGGTTTCGTCCTCGGGCTCTCGTGGGCGCGGCCACGGAAACGCGACACTTCACTTGAAGAGCGAGGAGGAGCGCGGAAGTGAGCAAGTCATCCGAGGAGCACGACCGGCCCGCGGTGCTGCGGGAGCCCGCCTGGAGTACGGCGGCCGTGTACGTCGTCGCCGCGTTGCTGGGGGCGGCCGCCGGCTGGCTCCTCGGCCTCCTGGCGGAGTGGCTGGTGTCGCTGCCCTACGCGCCGATGAAGGGCCCCGCACGTCTCGTCGACATGATCCCCGGCGTGGTGCTGCCCGCACTGGGCGCCCTGGCAGGGCTGGTCGTGGGACTCATCGCCCAGTACGAGCAACTGGTGATCCGCCTGCACAAAGGTCATGTCGTGCTCACCCGCAAAGGGCATGAGCAACGACTCTCCCGCGAGGACATCGCCATCATCTGCCGGGACGGCGGCAAGCTGGTCGTGCTCGGCGCCGATGGCGGCGAACTCGCCCGCGTCGAGTGCGGGCTGGACTTCGGCCGCGTCGCCGAGACCGTCACCGCGCACGGCTACCGGTGGGCGGACGCTGATCCGTACAAGGACGAGTTCCGCCTCTGGGTCCCCGACCTTCCCGGCCTTTCAGAAGGGGCGAACGCCCTCCTCAAAGCCCGCCAGAGCTCACTGGAGGACGACAACGAGGACGACGCCCGAATGCTCCGCGAGGAACTGGGCCGCCTAGGCGTCGTGGTGAAAGAGAAAAAGCACCGCCAGTACGTCAGGACCCTGGGACAGGTGCCGGTGAGGAAGGACGAGAGACCAGAGCAATAGGTCTCGCGTCAGGCCGGAAAAGTAGCGCGAATGGTGCGGGACTCCGGCGTGCCGGTCCAGGACCAGGTGGCGGCGAGGGCGTCCACCGTGAGCAGGCCACGACCGCCCTCCGCGAGTTCGGCCAGGTTCCTAAGGCAGGGCTCCCCCGGCCCGCCCTGGTCGGTGACGTAGACGATGACGCCTGCTACGTCCATGCTGACGTCCACGGTGAACCGGCCGCCGGGGCGACCCGAGGCGGTGTGCCGGATCGCGTTGACGGCCAGCTCGTCCAGGACGAGGAGGACGTCGTCCAGCGCCGGGAAGTCGGCCAGCAGGTGAGCGGCGAACGACCGGACGAAACGGACCTCTTCCGGCTTTCCCCGGAACTCGCGCCGCCAGTACATCGGCGCCTCTTGCTTTGCGGGGGCGGAAACGGCGAGGAGCATTGATCACCTCTCGGGGACGACGTGTCTTCGGCCGTTCCATCTTCAGTAACCGAGCGACCACAGAACGGAAAAGCAGCAGCACAGCCGCCCGTCTGAGGCTTCGGCACGCCTCCAGTGCGAACGTGCACACTCGTTTACGTAAACGAACGGAACGTTCGAGCGGAACGACCTTCGATGACACGCTCGGAGATCGCGTGATAACACAGAGTCGACAACGCTGATCCCCCGGGTCAGCGCCCCCGCCTGAGCACGGAGGTCTCCGGTGACCAGCCCGTTCGTCCGCCGGCGCCGCCTCGCCGCCGAACTGCGCACCCTCCGCGAGCAGAACGGAATGACGGCCGACGAACTGGCCCGCCGCATCTACCGCTCCCGCATGACGGTGTCCAAGCTGGAGAACGCCCGCTGCCGCCCCGACGTCCGCGACATCGTGAAGATCCTGAAGGTCCTCGGCGTCACCGGCGAGAAGTTCGACGCCATCTTCAAGATCGCCTGCGACGCCGCCGACCGCGGCTGGTGGGACTCCTACGGCGACGCCATGGGCCCCCGCCAACGCATGTACGCCGACCTCGAATCCGGTGCCGCGACCATCCGCGAGTACAACCAGTTCACCATCCCCGGAACGCTGCAGAGCCCCGAATTCATTCGGCTCGATGAAGTCGTCATCCGGCGGCCGACCGCTTCGCCGCAGGTGATGCTCGGCCAGATACGCAGCTTGATCGATACGGCGACAAGGCATCCCCGGGTAACGGTGCTCATTCTTCCCGTGAATGCCAACTTCACCGGTCGACTTCTGCCGAAGTCAGCATTCTCCCTTTACACCTTTCCAGACCCCGCCGACCCTCCGATGGCTGTGGTTGACACCGTGAGCACTGACATCGTGCACACCGAACATGGCGAGCTGATGCGGTATAAACAACGGTACGAACATCTTCGGCAGGCCGCGCTCTCCGGCGCCGCCAGCATCGGTCTGCTGACGGATGAGGCCAGCCGCCTGGAAACCATGATCGGAACCTCTTGATGAGCACACAGGAACTTCGTTGGCGGAAGTCCAGCTACAGCGAGGCCGATGGCAACTGCCTCGAGGTAGCGCACCGTGCCAGCGGCACAATCAGCCTTCGGGACAGCAAGCAAGGCGACTCGAGTCCCGTCTTGGATTTCTCACCCCGCGAGTGGGTCGCATTCATGCAGGCCGTTCGCTTCCGCACCCGGCACACGTGAAGCACTACAGCAACTGGCGCAAGTCCAGCTACAGCAATCCGGACTCCGAATGCGTCGAGGTTGGATGTGGCGCGCTCGGCACCATCGCCGTGCGTGATACCAAGCAAGGCGACACCGGCCCCGTCCTCGACTTCACCCCCGACGAGTGGGCCGCCTTCGTGCAGATCCTCCGCTCCCGCACCACGAACACGTGATGCAATACAGGGGCGCTTGACGTCCATGGGGTCTATGGGGCCTATGGGGGCGTCTGTCCCGGTCACGGGCCGGCTGCCTGGCGTCGGCCGCGGGTCGGGTTGGGGCGGAGCCGACGAGGCCGGGGCCGGACTCGATGGTTCGTGGTGGGGTTCCACAGGTCGGTGGCGGGCGTCGGCGGCGGCGTATCGCTCGGCGGCCGGATGCGGTAGGTGTAGCGTCCGTCGCCGTCCTTGGTGATGTGGACGTGCTCGGGGTTGGTGGCCTTGAAGCGGTTGTGGAACCCGCAGGTGAGGGCCAGTTCGTCGATGTCGGTGCGGCTGTCGCCCAGGGCCCAGCCGCTGACGTGGTCGACTTCGCAGAGCGGGCCGGGGACCTCACATCCCTGGACCGCGCAGCTCGGGTTGAGGGCTTCCAGTACCTGGCGTTGGGCCGGGGTGGCGAAGCGGACGCGGCGGCCGAGGTAGAGGGGGATGTGACCGCGTCCCAGAAGAAGTGGCGCCACCCCGGCGTTCAGGGCGATCCGGCGGGCCTGCTCGGCGGGGATCGGGGTGCCGTCGGTGAGGCGGGCGGGCGCGGTGCCGCCGGTCAGGGTGTCCAGATCGCAGATGACCGTGACCTTGGTGGCCTTGTGGCCCCCGGCGAGCACGTTCGTCAGGGCTGCCGCCGTCCGTTCTGACAGGTCGCGATGGTCCTCGGTCCCGGCCGGTTTGGCCAGGGGCGCGAGTGTCCCGTCCCAGACGGCGGCGTCTTCGGCGTTCAACCAGCCCTTGATGTAGCGGCCACCGTCCAGTGAGCGGGTGGAGTCGATCCAGGACAGCTCGTAGCCGCGCCGGCTGTCGGGATCGGGCTTCTCCGTGCCGTCGCGTTCGGCGATCAGATCGGTGATCCGGTTGCCGAAGGCGGCGACCTTTCCAGCGGAGAAGCCCTGCCCGGCCAGGTCGAGGAGGATGTCCTGGGCGGTGGCACAGTCGTCATCGTCCAGGCGCGTGACGGCGGAGGCGATGGTGGCGGCGTACCCGTAGGAGATGTCGCCGCGGGCGAGTCGACTGGCGACCTCGCCGATTCGGTGACGTTGCCGGGCCAGGTTGATGCGCTCCTTGGCGCGGGCCTCGCGCATGCCGAGGCGGGAACGCAGCCAACTGCGGACGGACGGGTAGCCCCAGCGGCGCATCTCCCCCACCGCATCGACTCGGGCGATCAGCGCGGCGAGGGCGCTTTCGTGCAGGTCGTTGGCACGGGCCAGGGCTTCGGCCGCCCGCATGCATACGGCCGCAGAGTCGGGCGCATCACGTTGAGCGAGTTCGGCCGCGATCGTCGCCGCCGCGTCCACCAACTCACCGGTGGACATCGAGGCCGCATCGATCTCTGTCGAACACATGACTCAATAATATCGAACAACCAACCCGACCACCTCCATTTCAAGGTGAAGATACTAAGACCTCCAGGATAGTCTGAACCAAAAGAATACCGAACAGAATTCACCTCCCTGCGATCACTCACGAGTCCATATATGCCACGGTCGAAACACACTCCGCCACTCCTATACGCAGGCATCCTTCTCGACCGAGCACCTCGACCCACTGGACCGGCCGCCACCTACTGGCAGCAGATCTGCGTAAAGTAACCACAACCCACACCAACCGGTCCGAGCGAAACAAAGGCACCTTCAAGCCAGAACCCCGATCAAACCGCCACGTAGCCACCTACCACCGGCCGGCGAGCCCAGCCGAAGTGACGTCAACCGACAGCAACCAGCACCATGCGCACCCAACATGCCAGGGGCCACCTCAGCCAGGCATCCACCGCAACCACACCATTCCGATAAAGACCGCCGCAACGTCAAAGGAGCACAGAACCACCGCTGGCAACGATCCGGAAACCCGGACTTCGGGAGTGTCCAGAATGTGAGAGCAAGGCGGCTCTCACTTCAGGGCGGGGCCGGTCGAGCGAGCTTCAGCACACATGCCGACAAGACCAGGGCGAAATACAGAAACCTCCAGCGCACCCGGCGCTGCGCTGCATCGACGCTGCATTGACCCTGTATCGACGCGGCATCGTGCTGAGCCAGGTTGGGCAGGCTGACAGCGGGAGCAGTGCGGTCACGGTCCTCGGCCAGGCTCGGTGACGGCGCCGTAGCCGCAGGTCGGCAACGCCCCGGCCGGTGAGGCGGGGCCGGCCATCGCCAGGCCCGCCGCGGCCACCCCCGCTCCGGCCAGTGCGAGCACCCGCCACCTTGTCAGGACCGTCGACTTCTTCCACTCATGTCAGTGATTCCCTTCCCGCCGGGGTGGAGCGTTGGCCGCTCCGTTCACTGACATGCGGAGTCAAGCACTGGTCTGCTTCAGGTTTACTTCATGGCGGCTTCCCGGCCGTTCACCGGCCCGGTGGGTCGGCGGAGGGAAGCGCGATCGACGGCGGTGGCGGCGGTAGCGGCGGTAGCGGCGGGATTTGTTGTGAGTGGTCTTGATCGGTCGTGTCCGGGCGGGGATGTTCGGAGTGTGTGGGGTGTCGGTTGGGACGGGTCCGTGGCCGGGGCGGGAGCGTGATGGCCGGGCGCCGGTGGTTCTGGGTGCTGGCGGCGGCCGGGGCGCTGGTGCTCGTCTCGGGGTTCGTGGTGGCCGAGCCGGCGCGGGGCGACGCGACCGTGCGGGTGATGACGTACAACGTGCGGGGGGTCAACGATCCGCCGCCACGGGACTGGCGCACCCGGCGGAAGCTGGTCGGGCGTCTCCTCGGCCGGCATGATCCCGACCTGCTTGGCGTCCAGGAGGGGCGGTGGCACCAGATCCGCGACCTCGCCCGAATGCTGCCGGACCACCGGTGGATCGGGCTCGGCACCCAGGGCGGCACCAAGGACCAGATCCTGGCGATCTTCTACGCCGAGCGGTTCGACGTCCTGGACTTCGACCACTTCTGGCTGTCCGACACCCCCGACGCCATCGGTTCCGCGAGCTGGGGGAACCGGTACGTGCGGATGGTGACCTGGGCCAAGTTCCGCGATCGCCGCACCGGCGCGGTGTTCTACCAGGCGAACACGCATCTGGACAACGGGTCGGCGGAGTCGAGGGTGAAGAGCGCCGAGCTGATCCTGCGCCGCGTCCGCGGGTTCCAGACGGGCGTCCCGGTGGTGCTGACCGGGGACTTCAACTCCGCCGCCGGAACGTCGCCCGAGTACACCGTCCTCACCGGAGCGGACGCGTTCCAGGACACGTGGGCGACGGCCCAAAAACGCGGCACCGAGTACGGCACCCTCGGACGGTGGCGTTCACCGAAACGGGGCGGCCGGCGGCTGGACTGGATCCTGGCGCGGGGGCAGGTGCGGACGTCGTGGGCCGAGATCGACCCGTACCGGGACGGCGGGCTCTACCCCTCCGACCACCTCCCCGTCGTCGCGCATCTCCGGATCGGCTGAGTCGCGGGCCGGGTCACCGTTGCGCGGCGTCCTCCTCGGGCGCCATACGGCCGCGCCGCAGACGGTGCGCCGCCAGGGCCGCGGCCACGAGGACGGTGAAGGCGGCGGCGATCCACCAGACGCCGAGCCGGTCCAGCCAGGTCGTGAGCGCGCCCTGGACCTCGGTGGCGGTGTCCACAACCGCGGAGTCGGCCGAGGCCCCCGCATTGAGGCGCGTCTCGTACCAGCCGTAGTAGGTGACGTAGAGCCCGGCCGGGAGGAGGAGTGCGCCGCTGACGCGGGAGACGTGCGGCAGTATCCGGCGGGTGCGCGCCACGGCCGCCTCGCGTGCCAGCGCCACCAGCATCGACAGTAGCCCCACGACCAGGCCCATGCCGATGCCGTACGCGGCGAACGCCGCGAGTCCGGCCGCGATGCCCGTGCCGCCGGACACCAGCCCGGTGACGGCCAGGAACGGCGCGATCGTGCACGACAGGGAGGCGACGGCGTACGAGACGCCGTATCCGTACAGTCCCGCCAGCGAACCCGTCAGGCCGCCCGCCTGGACGCGGGGCAGGCGGACCAGCAGTTCCCGGCCGGTCACCAGCCACCCGCCGAGCACGACGAGGGCGAGGCCGATGACGATGGTGAGCCAGGGCAGGTACTCCTGGACCGAGGTCGTCAGAACGGAGATGAGCAGGCCGAACGCGCCGAACACGGCGACGAACCCCGCGGTCATCGCGGCCGAGAGCCGCAGCGCCCGCCAGACCCCGCCCGCCCCCGGCGTCGCGACCAGCAGCGCCAGGTAGGAGGGCAGCAGCGCGAAACCGCACGGGTTGAACGCCGCGACCAGCCCGGCGGCCAGGGCGAGCGAGATCTGCTCCATCAGCCGAGCAGCTCGTCGACGTGGCGGCTCAGCTCGTTCTCGTCCAGCGGTCCGGAGTCCTTGCTCGTCTTGCCGTCGGGCGCCATGAACAGGAACGAGGACTGGGAGGTCACCTCGAAGTGGGAATACAGCCTGCCGGTCCGGTCGTCCAGGTGCGTGAGGTTCCCGGTGCCGGTCCGGGAGACGAAGCCCCGCAGCCGGTTCTTGTCCTTCTCCAGGCCCCCGATCCCGACGAAGGAGACCTCGTCTCCGTACTTCTCGGCCGCCTTGGCCACGTTGGGGCCCTCGGACTGGCACTTGGGGCACCAGGGCGCCCAGAACCAGAACACGGCCGGCTTGCCCGCCAGGGCCGCCCCGTCGAACGGCTCGCCGGCCAGTGTCTCGCCCTTGAACCGCAGCGCCTCGGGGACGTCCTGGCCCTGCGCGCCGGAACCCTGCGCGCCGGAACCCTGCGCGCCGGAACCCTGCGCGCCGGAACCCTGAGCACCGGAACCCTGAGCACCGGGGCTCGTGGGCGCCTCGCTCGTCGGTTCGACGGCGCTCGTCGGTTCGCCGCCACCACCGCATCCGGCCACGAGCAGCGCGGCACCGACCATCGTCACGATCGCCTTCTTCATGCCCATCACGCTAACGGCCGGAGGCGCCGCCACTTCTTACGAAGCGATGACGTTCGCCCCGGCGGGTGACCGGCGGGTGACCGGCGGGTCAGACGGCGCCGCGGAGCGGATCGGACGCGAGCTCCCACAGCCTGCCGGCCACGGGATGCCGGAGGTCCGGGTCGACGGCGCGGGCCAGCGCCGCGAGCTGGCCGGGCGGCAGCAGCGCCCCGCCGCGGGACGGGTCGCGCAGCCAGATCCGGGCCGGTGCGGTCCCGGGCACCTGCACGACCAGGCGGGGCAGGACGCCGCCGCGCCAGTTCGTCCAGGCCGGCCGGGCGGTCTCCGCGCTGACGTGGGCGGCCGCGAGATCATACGTCCGGCGGCCGAACAGCAGGCGCCGGACGATGATCCTGCCGTCGAGCCAGTACGCGTTGCGGTACTGGAGGACCAGCGTGAGGACGACCAGGGCGTCGATCAGCAGGAGCGGGAGCAGGAAGAAGGCGCCCACGGCCGGCAGCTCCGACGCGGTGAAGAACATCCAGGCGAGGGCACCGAACAGCAGGTTCACCAGGGCGATCACGGGGACCAGGCAGCCGAGCCAGACGCCCCACATCGACCCGGGCATGCCGACGTCCAGCCGGATCATTCGTCCTCCTTCGCCGGGCCCGCCTGGGGCCACGCCATGATCGTAGGAGGCGGCGCGGCGCGGCCCGTCCCCGCCCCTGGGCGTTCCACGGCCGATATCACCGATATGTCATGACGGAGCCCGCCGTCGCGAGGACGGCGGGCTCCGGAGGGGTGTGTCAGCCGAGGCCGGCCTTCTTCAGCCAGTCCTCGGCGACCTTCTCCTGGTCGTCCTTGTCGATGACGATGCGCTTCATCATGTCGAGGAGGTCCTGGGTGGTGAGCTTGGCGGAGATGGCGTTGAGCGCCGTCCGCGCCGTCTCGTTCACCGACTCCTTGTGGATCAGCGGCGTGACGTTCTGCGCGCTGAACACGTTCTCCGGGTCTTCGAGGACGACCAGCTTGTTCTCCTGGATCGTCGGGTCGGTGGTGAACAGGTCGGCGGCCTGGATCTTGTTCTCGGTGAGGAGCTTCACCAGCGTGGACTGGGCGCCGGCGTCGAACGACCGGAACTCCTTGAACTCGATCCCGTAGGCCTCCTTGAGGCCCTTGAGGCCCTGCTGGCGGGTCTCGAACTCCGACGGCCCGGCGATGACGAGCTCGTTCGCGACGCCCTTGAGGTCCGCGATGGACTTGAGGTCGTGCTTGGCGGCCGTCTGCGGGTTGACGGTGACGGAGTCCTTGTCCTCCGCCTCGGCGGAGTCGAGGATCTCGACCGACTGCGGCAGCTTGGCCTTCAGCTCGGCGTTGATCTCCTCGGTGGTGGCGGCCTTGCTGTTCTCGTCGACGGACGTGGTCAGCAGCGCGCCGTTGTACTCCGGCATGACGCTGATGCCGCCCTTGACGACCTGGTCGTAGTAGACCTCGCGGGCGCCGATGTTGAACTTGCGGGTGACCTTGAGGTCCTTGGCCTCCAGTGCCTGGGCGTAGATCTCGGCGAGCAGGTTGCTCTCCGGGAAGTTGGCGCCGCCGACGGTGATGGTGCCGCTCGCACCGCCGCCCTCCAGGGGGTTGTCGTCGCCGGAGTCACCGCCGCCGCAGGCCGACAGGGCCAGCGCGGCCACGAGGCCGACGACCGTGCCACGGATCAGTTTCTTCATTGCGTTTTCCTCTGTTTCGGTGGTCAGGAGGAACGGGCGGTACCGAGCAGGCCCGGCGAGACGACGAGGCGGCGCAGGCCGGCGAAGATCAGCTGGACGATCAGCGCGAGCAGCACCACCAGGACGGTGCCCCCGACGACGAGCTGGTAGTCGTTGCGGGCCAGCCCGTCGATGATGTAGCGGCCGAGGCCGCCGAAACCGGGGTAGGCGGCGATGGTCGCGGTGGCGACGACCTGGATCGCGGACGTGCGCAGTCCCAGCAGGATCAGCGGCAGCGCCATCGGCAGCTCCGCCCGCCACAGCACGCCCCAGCCGGACATGCCCATGCCGCGGGCGGCGTCCTTCGCGTCGGCGTCCACGCCGCGGACGCCCTCGAAGGTGTTGACGAGGATCGGCGGGACGGCCAGCGCGACCAGCGCGACCAGCACCGGCGTGATGCTGTAGTCGATCACGACGATGAACAGCACCAGGCCGAAGGTAGGGATCGCCCGCGCGACATTGGCGACGCTGACCGCGAGGAAGCCGCCGCGGCCGGTGTGCCCGACGAGCAGGCCGAGGGCGAGGCCGATCACGGCGGCGGCGAACAGCGCCACCCCCGTGTAGTAGAGGTGCTCCAGCGTCCGGTGCGGGATGCCGTCGTCGCCCTCCCACTGGGAGGAGGCGGTCAGCCACGTCCAGAACAGATCGATCTGGTTCCAGAGATCGTTCATGAGATCTTCCCCCGCACCCGCGCCCACGGCGTGAGCAGCCGCTGGACGGTGACCAGGATCGCGTCGGTGACGAGCGCCAGCAGCACGATCAGGACCGTGGCGGCGATGATCTGCGTCGGGAACGACAGCTGGTAGCCGCGGATGATGTCGTAGCCGAGCCCGCCCTGGCCGATCAGCTGCCCGACCGCGACGAGGCTGATGGACGAGACGGCCGCGACCCGCGTCCCGGCGATGACGATGGGCACGGCGATCGGCAGCTCGACCCGCAGCAGGCGGCGCAGCGGGCCGAACCCCATGGCGGTCGCGGCCTGCCGGACGGGGTCGGACACCGAGGCCAGCCCGTCCACCACGTTCGGGACGAGCACCGACAGGCTGTACAGCGTCAGCGGGATCATGACGGTGGACGCGGTGAGCCCGGTGTACTGGATGAAGATCATGAACAGCGCCAGCGACGGGATCGCGTAGAACACGTTCGCGATGGTCAGCGCGGGCGGGTAGAGCCAGCCCCAGCGGCGGCACAGCACCCCGACCGGCAGCGCGATGAGCAGCCCGAACACCACCGGCAGCAGCGCGAGCCGCAGGTGGACGAGGGCGTGCTCGCCGAGCGAGTCGGTGTTGCGGGCGATCCAGTCCCAGTCGAACTCCATCAGCCACCCTCCCCGGCGGCCCCGGCGGCCTCGGCGGCCTCGGCCGGACGCGGGTCGGCGCCGGCGCGGGCGATGGCGGTGCTCAGGTCCTGCTGGTCGGCGACGCCGGCGAGGCGGCCCTCGGCGTCCACCCCGACGGCGCGGCCGGACGGCGACAGGATCGCGGCGTCGAGCGCGGCCCGGACCGAGTCGCCCGCGACGTCGAAGGTGTGCCCGATCGGCGCGAGGGGCGCGTCGCCGACAACCCCGGACGCGGGCAGGCCGGCCGCGTCGGCCCAGCCGAGCGGGCGCCGGTCGGCGTCCACGACCAGGACCCATCCGCCGGCGGCGTCGCGGGCCCGCTCGACGGGGGCGTCGGCGGGCAGGACGTCCCGCTCGCTCAGCGGCGCCGAGGAGGCGGGGATGAACGACAGCCGCCGGATGCCGCGGTCGTGGCCGATGAACCCGGCGACGAAGTCGTTCGCGGGACGGGCCAGCAGCGTCTCCGGGCTGTCCACCTGGACGAGCTTGCCGCCGGTCTGGAACACCGCGATGCGGTCGCCGAGCTTGATGGCCTCGTCGACGTCGTGGGTGACGAACACGATCGTCTTGTGCAGCTCGTCCTGGAGGCGGAGGAACTCGTCCTGCAGCTCGGCGCGGACGACGGGGTCGACGGCGCTGAACGGCTCGTCCATCAGCATGATCGGCGGGTCGGCGGCGAGGGCGCGGGCGACGCCGACGCGCTGCTGCTGCCCGCCGGAAAGCTGGAACGGGTAGCGCCGCGCCATGGAGCGCTCTAGCCCGACCCGCTCCATCAGCTCGTGCGCCCGCTCCCGCGCCTTCTTCTTGTTCCAGCGCAGCAGGTACGGGACGGTCGCGATGTTGTCCTCGATGGTGCGGTGCGGGAACAGCCCGGCGTGCTGGATGACGTAGCCGATGCCGCGCCGCAGCTCGGCGGGCTTGTGCTCGCGGACGTCCTGCCCGTCGATGAGGACGCGGCCGGACGTGGGCTCGACCATCCGGTTGATGGTGCGCAGCGCGGTGGTCTTGCCGCCGCCGGACGTGCCGACGAACACGGTGATGCGGCCGGTGGGGCAGTCGAGGCTGACGTCGTCCAGGGCGACGGTCCCGCCCGGGTAGCGCTTGGTCACGCCCTCAAAGGTGATCAAGGTTCTCGTCCTCGCCGGGCGCCCGCGACGCCGTGATCGGTTCGTCCTTCTCCCCGACCGCAACCGGGGGTACGGTCAGTGAAGTGTCCCAGCTTGTCCGGAACATCGAATTCGGAGCCTACCTACCTGGAAAACCGGGAAAGTAGCCTCAGGCCGTGGAGAACAGCCGAATCGTTATCGATGGGACATCCCTCACTTGCGCCCGCGTGCGGCGCGCCGCCCGCGAGGACGTGACGATCGTCACCGCTCCGGAGGGCGTCGCGCGCGCCCGGCGGGCCTGGGAGGTGGCCGGCGAGGTCGCCGCGTCCCAGCCGGTGTACGGCAGGACGACCGGCGTCGGCGCGAACCGCGTGGTGGACGTCGAGTGGGAGGACGCCGACGCGCACGGGCTGCGGCTGCTGCGCAGCCACGCGGCGGGCGCGGGGCCGCTGCTCGCGCCCGAGATCGTCCGGGCGATGCTGGCGATCCGGCTGAACCAGATCGCGGCGGGCGGCTCGGGTGTCGAACCTGGGGTGCTGCAGGCCCTCGCGGACGCGCTCAACCTCGGGCTCCTTCCTCCGGTTCCGGTGTACGGGGCGATCGGGACGGGCGACCTGACCGCGCTGGCCTCGACCGCGCTGTGCCTGCTCGGCGAGCGGGCCTGGCTCCCCGACCCGGACGGGACGGTGCGCCGCGGCCCCGGCTACCGGCTGCGCTCGGCGGACGCGCTGGCGTTCATCAGCTCCAACGCGGCCACGCTCGGGGAGGCGGCGCTCGCGGTGGCCGACCTGCGCGAGCTGCTCCGCGCGTCCACGGTCGCCGCGGCGCTGTCGCACTTCGCCGTACGCGGCTCGGAGGAGCCGTACGCGCAGGCGGTGCAGGACGCGTGCCCGCATCCGGGGCAGGGCGAGGCGGCGGCGGCGATGCGGGCGCTGCTCGCCTTCGACCGGCCCGCGCCGATGCGCATCCAGGATCCGTACGGGTACCGGGCGTTCCCGCAGGTGCACGGCCCGGCGCTGGAGGCCGCCGGCTACGCCGAGGAGGTCGTGACCCGCGAGATCAACGCGGCGGCCGAGAACCCGCTCGTGGACGTCGAGGGCCGGGCGGTCTGGCACGGCGGCAACTTCCACACCGCCTACGTCGGGCTGGCGCTGGACTCGGCCCGCGCCGCGCTGTTCCAGACGATGGCGCTGGCCGCCGCCCGGCTCGGGACGCTCGCCGAGCCGGCGTTCACCGGCCTCTACCCGTTCCAGGGCGCGACGGAGGCGTCCTCGGGGATCATGATCCTGGAGTACGTGGCGCACTCGTGCCTCGCCGACGTCCGCCGCCTGGCGACCCCGGCCGCGCTCGGCAGCGCGGTGCTGTCGCGCGGCGTCGAGGAGCACGCGGGCTTCTCCACCCAGTCGGCCCGCGCGACCACCGACGCCGTCGCCGCGTACCGGCTCGGGCTCGGCTGCGAGCTGCTCGCCGCCGTCCGGGCGCTGCGGATGCAGGGGCGCGCCCCGTCCGGCGGGCCGCTGCGGTCGGCGTTCGACATGGCCGGCGCCGTGCTCGACCCGCGCGTCGAGGACCGGCCGCTGGACGCCGACATCGCCGCCGCGGCGGATCTGCTGCCCGGACTGGCCCGGCTGCATCCCTGACCCCCTACTCCGGCCGCCCGCCCGTCGACGCGCGGACGCGCAGCGACGGCTCGCGGACGACCCGCCGCTTGCGGGGCTTGCCGTCGATGACGTCGACGGCGAGCCGGACGGCGGACCGGACGATGCCGTCGATGTCCCAGTCGACGGTGGTGAGCGGCGGGGTGAGCAGCGCCGACATCGGGTGGTTGTCGTAGCCGCAGACGGCGACGTCGCCGGGGACGGCGAGGCCCAGCTCGCGGGTGGCGGCGTACACGCCGTAGGCGATGGAGTCGGCGAAGCAGAACACCGCCGAGGGGCGCGCCGGGCCGGCGAGGACGCGCGTGGCGACCTCGGTGGCGGCGGCGAGAGACTGCGGCACGAAGACCACCTCGACCGCCAGGCCGAGGCGCTCGGCCTCGGCGTGGACGTGCACGTCGGCGGGCCGGTCGGGGGTGCTGGCACGGGTCGAGGTGAACACGGTGAGGCGCTCGTGGCCGAGGTCGCGCAGATGCTCCAGCGCGAGCGTGACACCCCGCCGGTTGTCGAACACGACCTCGCCCTGCGCCTGCCCGCCGTGCAGCGCGTCGCCGATCGAGACCACGGGGACCGACGCGGCCAGCTCCGACCACAGCGCGGCGGCCGGGTCGAGCGGCTGGACGATCAGGCCGTCCACCCGCTGGTCGCGCAGCCGGCGGGCGAGGGCCAGCTCTCGCTCGGGGTCGCCGCCGGCGTCCACGATCAGGGCGTAGCGGTCGCGGGCCAGCAGCGCCCGGCCGATGCCGACCGCGAGCGACTGCTGCCAGTAGTCCTCCAGGGAGCCGCACAGCAGCCCGACCTGCCCGGTACGGCCGCTGGCCAGCGCGCGGGCGATCGGGTGCGCCTCGTAGCCGAGCTCGTCGGCCGCCGCGCGGACCCGCTCCTGCGTCTCCTCCGAGGTCTGGATGCCGCGCAGCGCGTACGAGACGGCGGCGGGCGACAGCCCCGTCGCCCGCGCCACCTCGCGGATGGTGGCGCGCTTGCGCTTGTCCGGCATCCCCCCAACCCTAGAGCCCGCCACCGACACCGCGCCGGACCGGCTTGACCGCGACCGCCCTGAACCGGTTCACTGAATCGGTTAACTGATGCGGTTAACTGATCCGGTTCAGCGGCCGTGACCAGGCCGTTCGGAAAGGAGGAGAACGTGTCGTCCGAGGTACTGCCACGTCCCGCCGGTCTCGCGGACCTGCCCGGCCGCCCCCTGGACCGGCGGGAGCTGCGCGAGCTGGTCGACCGCCTGGCGGGCCGGCCGGAGCTGTGGCGGGAGCACGTCGCGTTCCCCGAGGGCGCCCGCCACTACGCCTCGCTCTACCGGGACGAGCACGTGGACGTCTGGCTGCTGTGCTGGACGCCCCGGAACGACACCGGCTGGCATGACCACGACGTCTCGTCCGGGGCGGTGCGCGTCGTCGCCGGAGCCGTGGAGGAGAACAACCCCCGCATCGGCGGCGAGCCCCTCCGGACCGTCGTCACCGAGGGCGGGTCGTTCTGCTTCGGCCCCGACCACATCCACCGGATCACCGGCGTGGCCGACGCCAGCGTCACGATCCACGCGTACTCGCCGCCGCTGTCGCGCCTGGGCCAGTACTCCGTCGACGACTCGGGCGTGATGCGCCGCCTGACCGTCGACTACACCGAGGAGCTCCGCTCGCCGGAGGAGGAGCCCGCCCCGGCGGCCGGCTGAGCCCTCAGGCTGGAGCCCCGGCGGGCCCGGCCACCGGAGCCCGGGCCCACCGGGGGCGGCGCCCGCCCGAGCCCGCTCACATCGGCCGAGCACCCGCACTCCGTCCAGCGCCCACCGCCCCTGAAGTGTCACACCCGCTCCCACCGCCGAGAGAGGCCGCCGTGGGGCCGCCACACCGTTTCGAACGGGGGCTCGGCGGGGGCGGTGGATCAGTAAGATACGGGTTCATCCCCGAGCCCGGGTGGCTCTGGACGATAGGTGGTCCTCGATGACATCTCGCCGCGCCCGACGCGGCGCGGCGACTCTGGTGCTGTGCCTCAGCCTGGTGGCGGTGGCGGCCGCGACCGGCTGCTCCCCGATCGGGGGCCGGGTGCACCGCTCCGCGGCCGCCGACGGCCCCGGACAGGGCGGCAAGCAGGCCGGCGGGCGGGCCGCGCCCCCGGTGGTGATGTTCCTCGGCGACAGCTACACCGTCGGGGACGGGCGCGTCCAGCCGGAGTTCACGTACGCGTCCGCGACGGCGCGACTGCTCGGCTGGCAGGTCGTCGTCGGCGGGCGGGCCGGCACCGGGTTCGTCGTGAAGCGCCGGGACGCTTTCCTCGGGCTGTTCGAGAGCCAGCTCGGCTGGCGGCCGGCGCCCGACATGCTGATCGTGTCCGGCGGCCACAACGACTTCCGCGTCCCCGCACCGCAGGTCGCCGCCGCCGCGCACGTGCTGCTCGAACGCGCCGGGCAGCGCTGGCCGGGCACGCACATCGTGCTGATGGGGCCGATCTGGGGGACGGGGACGCCGCCGCAGGGGGCGATCGCCGTCCGGGACGCGCTGAAGAACCTCGCCGGGCAGCTCGGCATCCCGTTCGTCGACCCGATCGGCGAGCAGTGGATCACCGGCGACCCGCTGACCGGCATCGGCAACGCGCCGCAGTACATCAAGCGGGACCGCACCCACCCCAACGAGGCGGGCCACCGGTACGTGGCGACCCGGCTCGCCGGGGACCTGCGGCGGCTCGGCCTGGCCGAGCCGTCCCGCAAGAACTGAGGCGGCCCGGCCGGGGGGGCTCAGCCGGCCTGGCTCAGCCAACGGCGCTCAGCCGGTGGGGCGGGCGAGGGTGAGCGAGAAGTCGCCGTCCGCGTCGGTCCAGAACTCCGCGATCTCCATCCCGGCCGCGCCCAGTTCGGCCTCCAGCCGGTCCCGGCGGAACTTGGCGGAGATCTCGGTGCGCATCTCCTCACCGGCCGCGAACGACACCGCGAGGTCCAGGCCGCCCACGCGGACCTCCTGGTCGCGGACCGACCGGAGCCGCATCTCGATCCACTCCTCGGCCCCGTCCCAGACCGCGCGGTGCTCGAAGGCGTCCGGGTCGAAGTCCGCGTCCAGCTCCGCGTTGATGACGCGCAGGACGTTGCGGTTGAACTCGGCGGTGACCCCGGCCGCGTCGTCGTAGGCGCGGACGAGCCGCCCCGCGTCCTTGACGAGGTCGGCGCCCAGCAGCAGGAAGTCGCCGCCGGACATGGTCGCGCGGACGCCGCCGAGGAACCCGATCCGCTCGGCGGGCGGCATGTTGCCGATCGTCCCGCCGAGGAAGGCGACGAGGCGGCGCTCCCCGGCCGGCAGCAGGTGCAGGTGCCGCTCGTAGTCGGCGACGACGGGCCGGACGTCCAGGCCGGGATGGTCGGCGGCGATCCCCGCCGCGGCCTCCTCCAGGAAGTCGCCGCTCACGTCCACCGGCACGTACGTGCGCAGCGTGCCCGCGAGGGCGTCGAGCAGCAGCCGGGTCTTCTCCCCCGACCCGGCGCCGAGCTCCAGCAGCGTCCGGGCGCCGGTGGCCTCGGCGACGGCGGGCGCCCGCGCGACGAGGATCTCCCGTTCGCGGCGGGTCGGGTAGTACTCCCCCAGCTTCGTGATCTCCTCGAACAGCGCGCTGCCGCGCTCGTCGTAGAACCACTTGGGCGGCAGGGTCTTGGGCGTTCCGGTCAGCCCCTCGCAGACGTCGTTTCGGAGCGACTTGGCGAGGTCGTCGGCGGTCAGGAACCGGTCCACGTGGTTCTCCTTAGCTGTTTCCGGGGGCGGACCCCCGGACCCCCAGGGCTTCGCCCGAAGGGCCCTTAAAGGGGCGTTACCGTCACACCGGCGTCGAGCCCGGCGGTGACGAGGGAGCGGTCGGGGACGGCCTTCCAGCCGGCGTCGCCGTCCAGCGGCTCGGACGCGATCCGGATCTGGTCCGCGTCCTCGCGGACGAACAGCGAGTCGCCCCAGGTCGTGGCCGCCAGAGACGTGCCGTCGGAGGCCAGCAGGTTGTAGCGGCCCGGGGCGAACGCGGTGATCTCCCCGACGACGGAGGCGAGGCCGTCGCCGAGGGAGGCGCCGCCGCGCCAGTGCCGGACGGCGAGGGCGAACAGCGGCGCCGAGTCGACCGGCGCGCGGGCGTCGGGCACCCCGGCGAGGTCCCCGGCGAGTTCCCGGAGCCGGCCCTCGGCGCCGCCGAAGTCGTCGATCTTCCCGTTGTGGCTGAACAGCCAGGACCCGGCGCGGAACGGCTGGGCGCACGACTCGTCCACCGGGAACCCGGCCGTCGCCGACCGGACCGCCGCGACCGCGCAGGACGCCCGGACGGCCCCGGCGACCTCGCGGAACGACTGGTCGGTCCAGATCGGCTGGGCGCGCCGGAACCGGACGGGCGCGCCGTCCCGGTACCAGCCGACGCCGTAGCCGTCGGCGTTGAGGATGCACCCCTGCGTCATGCGCGGCGCGTACGACTGGGTCTCCAGCGAGTGCTCACCCTCGTAGACGAGCGAGTGCAGCGTCCGCTCAGGCCCGAGGTAGCCGAGATGGCGGCACATCTAGCGCCACTCCCCGTCTACGGAACGCGCACACCGGAAACCGGAGAAGATCTGCCGCCTGATCGGGTAGTCCCAGTTGCGGAACGACCCGCGCACGGCGAGCGGGTGCGTGGCCCAGGAGCCGCCTCTCAGCACCTTGTACTCGGGGCCGAAGAAAACCTCCGAGTACTCCTTGTAGGGGAAGGACCGGAAGCCCGGGTAGCCGCCGAAGTCGGACGACGTCCACTCCCACACGTCGCCGAGGAGGCGCCTGACCCCGTACGCCGAGGCCCCGGACGCGTAGGCGCCCGTCTCGGACGGGCGGAGCGCCCGCTGCCCCAGGTTGGCGCGCCCCTCCTCGTAGGCGTCGCCCCAGGGGAAGCGGCGCGACCGCCCGGCCGCCGGATCCCAGCGCGCGGCCTTCTCCCACTCGGCCTCGGTCGGCAGCCTCTTGCCGGCCCACCGCGCGTAGGCGTCCGCCTCGTACCAGGACACGTGCTGGACGGGCTCGTCCGGCGGGACGGGTTCGGTCCGCCCGAAGCGGCGCCGCAGCCATTGGCCGCCCTCGCGGTGCCAGAAGGCGGGTGCGCGTTTGCCGCCGGCGCCGTCGGCACGGTGGTTGCCGGCATGGTGGTTGCCGGCATGGTGGTTGCCGGCATGGTGGTTGCCGGCATGGTGAGCGCGCCATTCCCATCCGGCGGGATCCCACCATCGCGGGTCGTCATAACCGCCCGCCTCCATGAAGGAGATGTAGGCGGCGTTGGTGACCGGTTCGACGTCGATGTAGTACGCGGGAAGATCGACAACATGGGCGGGGCGTTCGTTGTCGTACGCCCAAGGATCGTCCGACGTGCCCATTTGGAACGGCCCCGCCTCGATCAGGACCTCGCCTATCCCGGAGCCTGCGGAAGGGTCCTTCCGCAGGGGCTCGGCGACCGGGTCGAGCAGTGCCGGAGCGCCTTTGCGTAGCTGGTGCGTCGCCAGCATGGTCTCGTCGTGCATGTGCTCGTGCTGGACGACCATCCCGTAGACGAACCCGCCCGAGGTGAGCGGATCGGCGGTGTCGAAGCGCACCGACGGCAGTGAGTCCAGCACCTTGGCCCGGACCGTGCCGATGTAGGAGCGGGCCTCGTCCGGCGGAAGCAGCGGCAGGGACGGCCGCTCGGCGCGCGGGTGCTCGAACGCGTCGTACAGGCCGTCGATCTCCGGGCGCATCGCGTCCGCACCGGCCGCCGCGCGCAGCAGCCACAGCTCCTCGTAGTTCCCGACGTGCGCGAGGTCCCACACGAGCGGTGACATCAGCGGGGACACCTGCGAGGTGAGGCCCGCCTCGTCCAGGACGTCGGTGGTGAGGCCGAAGCTGCGGTCGCGCACCGCGCCGAGCTCCCCGGCGATGAGCTCCTTCAGCGCGTCCTCGTCTGCGGCGGCCGGGTGCGCGGCGGGCGCGTCCCGGGGGTTCGTCCGGGTCATGTCGCATCCTCCTCGGACAGGGGCGGGGACAGGGG
>NZ_SMKB01000550.1:0-564 GCF_004348575.1 Actinomadura sp. 7K534 | reverse complement strand
CGCCGAAGGCGAGCCTGCCGGTGGCGATGGCGAGCAGCGCCGAGACGAGGGCGGCGGCGAAGTGCAGGGCGATCTGGGCGGCCAGGAGTGCGGCGGGGCGGACGGGTGTGGTGGACATGCGGCGCAGGATGCCGCGTTCGCGGTAGCCGGCGAGGACGGGCGGGAGGGCCATGAGCCCGGCCATGATCGTGGCGAGGAGGACGCTGACGGGGACGTAGAGGTCGATGACGCGGTTTCCGCCGAGTTCGGCGCTGGGTTCGCGGAAGGAGGGGATGAGGCCGAGGATCGCGAGCAGGAGGGTGGGGAAGACGACGATCCAGAAGAGGCTGAAGGGTTCGCGGAGGAAGAGCCGGAGTTCGGCTTTGAGGACGGCGGTGGGGGCGGACACGTCAGTTCTCCCGGTCTTCGGTGAGTTCGAGGAAGGCGTCGTCGAGGGTGGAGTCGGTGACGCGCAGTTGGTGGGCGGTGATGCGGTGGCGGGCGAGGAGGGAGATGACGGCGTTGACGGTGGTGTCGCCGCCGTGGATGGTGAGCCGGCCGTCGCGGCGTTCGATGGTGTGGGCG
>NZ_SMKB01000549.1:0-564 GCF_004348575.1 Actinomadura sp. 7K534 | reverse complement strand
GCGCCACCCCGCCCGCCGACGGCGCTGCCTCCGACGAGGTTCGCGGAACCCCCAAGGGTGGTGGAAACCCTGCTGAAGGTGGGCTGGGTGGTGCTGGTGTGGCTACTTCCGCCGTTGGTGGTGTGGTGTCGCGAGGTGGCGGCGTCGCTTGTGGTGACGGACGTGGCGCGGTTTGCGGCGTCGGCGGAATTGCTGCCGCCGGTGGCGGGTCGGTTGTGTCGCGCGAGGGCGGTGGTGCCTCTGGCGAGGACCGCGGTGCACCCCACGGTGTAAGTGGCCCTGTTGAAGGCTGCGCGGTGGGCGACGCCGGCGTCCCCGCTTCCGTTGGTGGTGCGGTGTCGCGCGGGGGTGGCGTCGCTTGTCGTGAGGGTCGTGGTGCGGTTCGCGGTGCTGGCTCTGGTGAGGGCTGTGGAATTCCCGATGGTGGTGGGACTGCCGAAGGTGGCGTGGTGGGTGGCGGTGGTGTCGCTGCTCTGACCGGTGGCGGCGCGGTCTTGCGCGGTGGCGGCGTTGCGTCTGCGGAGGGTTGTGGAGCGCCCCATGGGGGTGGGGGCGGTGCTGAGG
>NZ_SMKB01000074.1:0-29363 GCF_004348575.1 Actinomadura sp. 7K534 | reverse complement strand
GCCCCGCGGGCTCCCGCCCCGCGGGCTCCCGCCCCGCGGGCTCCCGAACCGGCCGCCGAGCCGGAGCGGACGGCGAAGTACCGCGTCATCGCACGCCGGGTCAGCACGCCCGCGGTGGCCGAGGACGTGTTCGGCGCCCTGTTCGCCGGTTCCGACCGGGCGTTCTGGCTCGACAGCAGCCGCACCGGCGAGCACGGCGGGCGCTTCTCCTTCATGGGGGACGCGACCGGCCCGCTGGCGCGGATCGCCACCTTCGACGTGGAGACCGGGGCCCTGACGGTCGAGTCGGCGGGCGGGACCGCGCGGCTGGAGCGGGCGTCCTTCTTCGACTGGCTCGACGCCGACCTGCGCGCGCACGCCGCCGAGACCCCCGACCTGCCGTTCGGCTTCCGGCTCGGCTGGGTCGGGTACCTCGGCTACGAGCTCAAGGCCGAGTGCGGCGGGGCGCGGGCGCACCGCTCCCCGCACCCCGACGCCGCCATGATCTTCGCCGACCGGGCCGTCGCGTTCGACCACCGGGACGGGACCGTCCACCTGCTGGCCCTGTGCCCGTCCGGCGACGAGCGCGCGGCACGGGCCTGGCTGGACGCCGTCGAATCCCGCCTGGCCGGGCTGCCCGCCCGGTCACCCGGCACGCCGGCCCCGGCCGCCGACCCGCCGGTGCCCGGCGGGCTCGCGCTGCGGCACGGCCGGCGCCGCTACCTCGACAAGATCGCCGCCTGCCGGCGGGAGATCGTCGCCGGGGAGACCTACGAGGTGTGCCTGACCAACATGCTCACCGCGCCGGTGCGGGCGGACCCGTGGGACTTCTACCGGCTGCTGCGCAGGCGCGACCCGGTGCCGTTCGGGGCGCTGCTGCGGTTCGGCGACCTGGCGGTGCTGAGCGCCTCGCCCGAGCGCTTCCTGCGCGTCTCGGCGGACGGGCGGGCCGAGTCCAAGCCGATCAAGGGCACCCGGCCGCGGTCGGCGGACCCCGCCGAGGACCGGCGGCTGCGCGCCGAGCTGGCGGCGAGCGTCAAGGACCGCGCCGAGAACCTCATGATCGTCGACCTGGTCCGGCACGACCTCGGCGGCGTCGCCGAGACCGGGTCGGTCGAGGTCGACCCGATCTTCGACGTGGAGAGCTACACCACCGTCCACCAGCTGGTGAGCACGGTCCGCGCCACCCTCCGCCCGGACGTCTCGGCCGTGCGGTGCGTGCGGTCGGCGTTCCCCGGCGGCTCGATGACCGGGGCGCCGAAGATCCGCACCATGCAGATCATCGACCGGCTGGAGGAGGGCCCGCGCGGCGTGTACTCCGGCGCCCTCGGCTACCTCTCGCTGTCCGGCGCGGCCGACTTCAGCATCGTGATCCGCACGGCCGTGCTCGCCGCCGGGCGCGTCGAGTTCGGCGTCGGCGGCGCCATCACCGCCCTGTCGGACCCGGACGCCGAGTTCGAGGAGACCGAGGTGAAGGCCGCGCCCCTGCTCCGCCTCCTCGGCGCGCCGTTCCCCGCGGATCAGCCGGCGGAGAAGTGGCGGCTCGTCCAGGCGGACAGCTCGGCGCGGGCCGCGGCCAGCTGAGCGGGCGTCACCGGCGCCCCTGCCGCGGTGTTGGCGACGAGGGCGAAGTGCACCGCCGCGGGCGAGTCGCCGGCCGGGGCGAGCTGCAGCCGGTGCGCCGAGGATGAGCCGGGCTCCAGCGTGGCCCTCACCGCGCCGGAGGCGGGCAGGCCGGTCAGCGCGCCGAGATCGCTGACGACCGTGGTACCGGCGGGGGCGAACGACCGCGGAAGGTGCAGGTCGGTGGGCGCGCCCGTCGCCGACCCCCGCCACACGAGGACGCCGTACTGGCGGCCTTCGACCAGGGCCGCGACGGCGGGCATCGAGGACGGGACGGTGAGCCAGGGCTGCTGCCGCCCCGTCCCGCCGTATCCGGAGCGGGCCAGGTCCTCGAACGCGAACGCCAGGGTGTCGCCGTTCACCGCGGCCGGGTAGAGCCTGTCGAGGACGCGCTGGTCCAGCCGGAGCGCGACGGCGCCCGCGTCGTCGGCGGTGACGACCGAGTGGTCCTCGCCGTTCCACGCGTCGCCCTCGGTCTGCACCTTCCGCGGATTGCCGTTCATCAGCTCGTGGTGGCGGCCGCTGTAGACGTCCCAGTGCCACTGGATCGCCGACAGCACGGACCCGCCGCCGGACGGCCCGTTCCACCAGCCGCGGCCGGGAACGCCGTAGTCCATCGCCTGGTACATTCCGCGGACCATCCACGGGGTGCGGCCGTCGTCGAGCTTGTTGCCGAACTCGGAGACGATCGGCGCGGTGCCCAGCTCCGTGGCGCGCCGCCGGATCTCGTTCATCGGCGCGGCGTAGGTCCCGTCGGACGCGGGGGAGGGGTCGAGCGTCATCCGCGCCCCGTCGTAGTAGTGGGTGTTGAAGACCATCCGGGTACCGAGCCGCCCGACCGTGGACATGCCGCCCTGCTCGAAGAACCCGGTGTTCCAGAAGACCAGCGGCTCCACGAAGGCGGGTTTGGCGGCCCAGCCCGCCTCGTCCATCGCGGCGCGGAACCGGTGGTAGAAGGGCATCAGGTGGTTCTTCTCCCAGTCGGCGCCGGAGCCGCCGTCCAGGCCGCCGTCGAACGGCTCGTTGAACGGGTCGAACCCGATGACGGCGTCGAACGCCTGCCGGGGGAGCTCCCGTTCGAGGTGGATCATGGTCGCCTTCGCCTGCGCGAGGAAGGCGTCCTGGACGCCGACCGGCCCGGCCTCCGTGGCGAGCACCCGGTTGCGCCAGAAGTCGTAGGCGGCCTGGCGCACCGCGCCGTTGTTCATCATGTTCTGGCCCCACAGCAGGCAGATCCCGCACGACTCCCGCGGGTAGTTCCCGGCCTCGATCACCCATTCCGGGGCGCCGTCCCCGGTGTACCAGCTGCCCTCGTGGAACAGGTGCGAGGAGTACAGGTCCTGGTGGTAGTCGAGCAGGACGCGGATCCCGCGGTCGGTGAACTCCCTGATCTGCGCCGCGACCTTGTCGAGGTAGGCGTAATCGATGCGGTCGGGCGCCGGCTGGACCCCCTCCCAGCTGATCAGGAAGCGGACCGCGTTGGCGCCGGTCAGGTCCCGCATCGCCTGGGCGGACCGAGCGGCGTCCGCGGTGGTGCGGAACGGCAGGAGGTCGTTCTCGTAGAGCTTGGTGCTGCCCGAGACGTTGAAGCCGCGCAGCGTGACCTCGCGGCCGTCGGCGTCCCGGAACTCCCAGGCGCCGTCGTCCGGCGCGACGACGACCGCCCCCGGCGGAGCCGCCGCATGCGCGGGCGCCGCGGTGACGGCGGGCAGGCCGGCCACCGCCAGCAGGACCGCGGACAGGAGCCGGACGGGGACGCGGGACGCGTGGAACGCGGGCATGGCGGGGGCCTTTCGTCGCCGGGGCCCTCCACTGTGCAAGAAGGTTCTTGCATCCGCAAGAGCTATCTTGCATCCGTGTCATCCACCACGCGTGAGCGCATCCTCGACGCGGCCTTGGAGCTGATCCAGCGGCGCGGCTTCGGCGGCACGACCGTCACCGACATCGAGGAGCTGGCCGGGCTCTCCCCCGGGAGCGGCAGCTTCTACCGGCACTTCGCCTCCAAGGAGGACGTGTTCGGCGAGGTCTTCGAGCGGGAGCTGGGCCGCGCCCAGGAGCACCGCCGCGCCTTCGAGCGCGGGCCCGTCACCGGCGACCCGCGCGAGGCGCTCACCCGCCGCCTTCTTCAGCAGCTCGACTACCTGGCGGCGGTGCGGCCGCTGATCACGCTGCTGGCCCGCGAGCACGGCCGGTTCCCCGAGCTGACCCGCAAGGTCCGCGGCGCGCTGCTGGACGAGGGCATAGCCGAGGAGGCCGACCACCTCACCCGGGACCTGCCGGAGCTGCCGGGGGAGGAGGACGCGCACGCGATCCTCGCCGTCGTCGTGTCCGCCCTGACCGGGTACCACCTGTCCCGGGAGTTCTTCGGCCGGCCGCCGGCCGATGTCGACCCCGAGCGGTTCGCGGCCGCCCTGGCGGCGCTGCTCACCGCACCCCGAGACTGAGCCTCAGCCGGCGAGCCTCGCGAGGCCGCCGTAGGCCGAGACCTCGGCCGGGGAGGGGGCCGGCGGCTCGTCCGGATCGCGGCGCCACCGCGATACGAGGACCACGCCGGGCGGGACGAGTTCGAGCCCGCGGCCGGCGAACACGAGCCGCTCGAACTCCGCGGCGGTCCGCGGCCGGGTGCGCACCCCGTCGTCGCGGTACCCCGCGGACGCCGGCCGCAGCCGCGGCTCGTGCTCCGGGGTCACGTGGCTCGCGAGGACGTAGCTGCCCGGCGGGAGCGCCTCGACGAACGTCCGGACGATCTCCGCGGGCCGCTCCTCGTCGGGAATGAAATGCAGAATGGCGCTGAGTATCAGTGCGATCGGCTTGTCGAAATCCAAGACCTTGCGCACGAGATCGCTGCCGACAATGGCCTCCGGAGCGCGGATGTCGGCGTCCAGATATCCGACGTTACCCCGGGGGTCGGAGACCATCAGGGCGCGGGCGTGCGCCAGCACGACCGGGTCGTTGTCGACGTAGGCGATGCGCGCCTCGGGCGCGACGCCCTGGGCGACCTCGTGCACGTTCGGCGAGGTCGGGATGCCTGTGCCGATGTCGAGGAACTGCCGGATCCCGGCCTCGGCGGCGAGGTGCCGGACGCCGCGGAGCAGGAACCTGCGGTTCTCCAGCGCACCTGTCCGGATGGCCGGGAAAGCCTCCTCGATTTTGTTCGCGGCACTCCGGTCGGTGGCGAAATTGTCCTTTCCGCCCAACAGGTAGTCGTACACCCGGGCCGACGACGGATGGGTCGCGTCAACGAGGGGGCGCCGGGCCTCGCACGCCAGGCTCTCGGCCGGCGCGGTGCTGTCTTCTCGCGGGGATGACACGTTCCGGTAACTCCACGCTCCTGACGGCGGCAGAGGGGAGTAGCTTAACGCGGCGGGCATTGCCGGAAGGGAGAACCGGGTGCCGTCGCCTCCCGTAGTCGAACGATCGGGGAACGTGATGAGGATCGCCATAGCCGGCGCGTCCGGTCAGCTCGCTCGCGCCACCGCGAAATACCTGCTGGAAAAGGTCTCCCCTGATGACGTCGTCCTGATCACCAGAAATGTGGACGCGCTCGCCGAGTTCGCGGACGCCGGGGCGGCCGTGCGGTACGGCGACTACGACCGGCCGGAGTCGCTGCCCGCCGCCTTCGAGGGGGTCGACCGGCTGCTCCTGGTCAGCCTGCACGAACTCGGCCACCGCGTGACCCAGCACCGCAACGCGATCGACGCGGCCGCCGCGGCCGGGGTGCGGCAGATCGTCTACACGTCCTACATCATGGCCGAGCCGGGCTGCCCGTCCACGGTCGTGCCCGACCACCTGCGCACCCACGAGCTGCTGGACGCCTCCGGCCTGGAGGTGACCTACCTGCGCATGGGGCTGTTCGCGGAGACGCCCGTCACGCAGATCCTCCCGCCGGCGATCGCCCGCGGCGTGCTGGTGGACAACACCGCCCACGCCAAGGGCGCCTTCGTGCACCGCGACGACTGCGCGGCCGCCGCCGCCGCGGTCCTGGCCTCCTCCGGCCACGAGGGCAGGACGTACGACGTCACCGGGCCCGAGCTGCTCGGCTTCGACGACCTCACGACGCTCGCCGCCGGGATCTCCGGCCGCCCCGTCGGCTACCTCAGCGTGCCCGACGACGAGCTCGACGCCCAGCTGCGCGCCGCGGGCGTGCCCGACGACGTGCGGGGCATGATCGTCTCCTTCGGGGTGTCGCTGCGCGCCGGTTACGGGGAGCCGCTCAGCGACGCGGTCGAGCGGCTCACGGGCCGTCCGGCCCGTCCCGTCTCCGACCTCATGGAACGGCACCGCGACCTTCTCGCGGGCTCCTGACGCGCGGTTCCGGCGCGCCGTTTCCTCCGCGAAGCCGCAGCTCCGGCGCCGCCCCGCCGAAACGGTGTGAGCGGGGTATTGACACCGCGCTTTGTTAGCGCAAACATTCAGCGATACGGCCAACGGGCGCCCGCCCCGGCGGGCACCCCGCGGGCATTTCCGGCCTGCCATTGAAAGCGCTTCCAGGCCGAGGGTGAGGAGAAATCCGTGGAAGACCCGAGAGCGTTCGATCGCCGTACCGTCCTGCGGACGCTGGCCGCGGTGCCGGTCGCCGCCGCAGGCGTCGCGGCCTGGCCGGGCGCGGCCGCGGCGGCTCCCGCCCCACCCGGCGGCCGCTACACGAACCCGCTGGTGCGGCAGCGCGCCGACCCGCACATCGTCCGGCACTCCGACGGCAACTACTACTTCACGGCGACGGTGCCGGAGTACGACCGGATCATCCTGCGCCGCGCCACGACCATCCAGGGCCTGGCCGGCGCGAGCGAACGGGTGATCTGGCGCAGGCACGCGTCCGGTGAGATGGCGGCGCACATCTGGGCGCCCGAGATCCACTTCATCGACGGCCGCTGGTACGTGTACTTCGCCGCCGGGCGGTCCGACGACATCTGGCGCATCCGGATGTACGTCCTGCAGAGCTCCGGCGCCGACCCGTTCACCTCGACCTGGACGGAGCTGGGCCGCCTGGTCACCCCGTGGGACACCTTCTCCCTGGACGCGACCACCTTCGCTCACAACGGGACGCGCTACCTGGTCTGGGCGCAGAGCCCGCCGGGCAGCGACATCAACTCCAGCCTCTACATCGCCCGCATGAGCAGCCCGTGGACCATCACCGGGACGCCCACGCTGCTGAGCACGCCGACGCTGCCGTGGGAGACGGTCGGCTTCAAGGTCAACGAGGGCGCCGCCGTGCTCGTCCGCAACGGGCGCGTGTTCATGACGTACTCCGCGAGCGCCACCGACGCGAACTACTGCATGGGCCTGCTCACCGCCTCGGCCTCGGCGAACCTGCTGAACGCCGCGTCCTGGAGCAAGAGCCCCACCCCCGTCTTCACCAGCAATGACGCGACGAGCCAGTACGGCCCGGGGCACAACTCCTTCACCGTCTCCGAGGACGGCCGGAGCGACATCCTCGTCTACCACGACCGCGACTACCGCGACATCAGCGGCGATCCGCTGAACGACCCGAACCGGCGCACGCGCGTCCAGAAGCTCTACTGGAACTCCGACGGCACGCCCAACTTCGGCATCCCGGTGAGCGACGGCGTGACCCCGTACCGGCTGTCGTCCTACAGCAGCCCCGGGCGCTACGTCCGCCACTACGACTTCCGGGCCAGGCTCGACGCGGACGTCGCCATGCTCGCCGACTCCCAGTTCAGGATCGTCCCCGGACTCAACGGCGACGGGACGGTGTCGCTCGAATCCGCCAACTACCCCGGGCACTACCTGAGGCACCGCAACTATGAGCTGTGGGTCGACCGGAACGACGCGACCGCGCTGTTCAGGGCCGACTCCTCGTTCCGGCAGCGGTCCGGGCTCGCCGACGCGGCCGGGATCTCGCTGGAGGCGGTCAACTTCGCCGGACGGTACGTCCGGCAGCGCTCCTCCCTCCTCTACCTGGAGACCGCCGACTCCTCCGCGGCCCGCGGCGACGCGACCTTCTACCTCGAATAGAACCCCGCCATCCCCGAAAGACCCCCGCCACTCGGATTGGACCCCGCGCATGGCTCCCGAACTGCGCAGACCGCTCCGCATCGCCGTCCTCACCGCACTGCTCGCGGCGCTCGCCCCCGTCCCCGCCGCCGCCGACCAGGCCACCGCGTATCAGGCCACCGCGTATCAGGCCGCCGCCCGCCAGGCCGAACGGCTCGACCGCGGTCTGATCAGCGTCCGGTCGGGCAACGGCAACTACGTCGGCTGGCGGCTGCTCGGCACCGAACCGTCCGGCACCGCCTTCGCCCTCTACCGCGGGTCGACACGCGTCGCCACCGTCTCCGGCTCCACCAACCACTGGGACGAGGGCGCGCCCGCGGGCGCGTCGTACACCGTCCGGCCGATCGTGAACGGCGCCGAGGGGTCCGCCTCCGAGGCGTCCCTCCGGTTCGGCGACGGGTACCTGGACGTCCCGATCCAGCCGCCCGGCTCCAACTACAGCGCCAACGACGCGAGCGTGGGCGACCTCGACGGCGACGGCCGCCTGGAGTTCGTGCTCAAGTGGGACCCGTCCGACGCCAAGGACAACTCCCAGAGCGGCTTCACCAGCAACGTCTACGTCGACGCCTACCGGCTGGACGGCGCCCGGCTGTGGCGGATCGACCTCGGCCGCAACATCCGCGCAGGCCAGCACTACACCCAGTTCCAGGTGTACGACTACGACGGCGACGGCCGCGCCGAGGTCGCGATGAAGACCGCCGACGCGACCGTGGACGGGACCGGCCGGGTCATCGGCAACGCCTCCGCCGACCACCGCAACTCCTCCGGGTACGTCCTCGCCGGGCCGGAGTACCTCACGATGTTCGACGGGCGGACCGGCGCCGCGCTCCAGACGGTCGACTACGTCCCCGCCCGCGGCAACGTCTCCTCCTGGGGCGACTCGTACGGCAACCGCGTCGACCGCTTCCTCGCCGGGACCGCCTACCTGGACGGCGTCCGCCCGAGCCTCATCATGGCGCGGGGCTACTACACCCGCAGCGTGATCGCCGCCTGGGACTGGCGGGACGGGCGCTTCACCCGCCGCTGGACGTTCGACACCAACAGCTCCACCAACGCCGGGCGGGGCTTCGACGGGCAGGGCTCGCACAGCCTGTCGGTCGGCGACGTCGACCAGGACGGCCGGGACGAGATCGTCTACGGCGCCATGACCGTCGACGACGACGGCCGCGGCCTCTGGACGACCCGCACCGGCCACGGCGACGCCCAGCACCTCGGCGACTTCGACCCCGCCCGTCCCGGGCTGGAGTACTTCAAGGTCAGCGAGTCCACCGGCCAGCCGTCGTCGCTGTACATCGACCCCCGCGACGGGCGGATCCTGTGGTCGACGTCCGCCTGCTGCGACAACGGCCGCGGCGTCGCCGGCGACATCTGGACGGGGCGCATCGCGTCCGAGTTCTGGTCGTCCTCGGTCTCGGAGCTGCGCTCCGTCACCGGGAACAACGCGGGCCGCAAGCCGTCCTCGGCCAACTTCCTCGTCTGGTGGGACGCCGACCCGGTCCGCGAGCTGCTGGACCGCACCCAGATCGACAAGTACGGGCCGTCCGGCGACACGCGGCTGCTGACCGCCTCGGGCGTGCACTCCAACAACGGCACGAAGGCCGTCCCGTCGCTGAGCGGCGACCTGCTCGGCGACTGGCGCGAGGAGGTCGTGTGGCCCACCACGGACAACACGCGGCTCCGCGTCTACACGACCCGCGACGTCACGGGCCGCAAGCTCCACACCCTCCTCCACGACACCCAGTACCGGACCGCCCTGGCCTGGCAGAACACCGCCTACAACCAGCCGCCGCACACGAGCTTCTTCCTCGGCGACGGCATGAGCGCCCCGCCGCAGCCCTCGATCTACGTCCCGTGACGGGGCCGGGACGCCCCTGATCACCGTGAACAGGTGACAACCGGGCGGATCGGCTGCCAGGCTTTCCTCGGTCCGGTGAAGGAACTCCGAGGAGGCGACGGCTGTGACCGTCTCGATGGTGAAGGGCCAGCGGATCTCGCTGGAGAAGCCCGGCGGTGTGCTGAGCATGGTCCGGATGGGGCTGGGCTGGGACGCGGTGAAGAAGAAGGGCTTCTTCGGCTCGCGGGAGCGGGAGATCGACCTCGACGCGTCCTGCGTGCTCTTCGCCGACGGGAGCATCGCCGACGTGGTGTACTTCGGCAAGCTCGTCAGCGACGACGGCTCGGTCCGGCACACCGGCGACAACCTGACCGGGGCGGGCGACGGCGACGACGAGTCGGTGATCGTCGACCTGGGCAGGCTCCCGGTGCACGTCACGTCGCTGGTGTTCACGGTCAGCTCCTTCAACGGGCAGACGTTCGACGAGGTCGAGAACGCCTTCTGCCGGCTCGTGAACGAGCAGGACGGCGGCGAGATGGCCCGGTACACGCTGACCGGCGGCGGCGCCCACACCGCGATGGTGATGGCCCGCGTCTACCGGCACGGCGACGGCTGGAAGATGAACGCGATCGGCGAGCCGTGCCACGGGCGCACGTTCGAGGACATGCTCCCGACGATCGCCGGTCTCGCCTGACCGCCGATGACCGAGCTCTCCCCGGGCGCCAACGTCGCCCTGCCCGACCGGCGGCTGACCGCCACGGTGTCCTGCGCCGTCCCCGTGGACGTGAGCGCCCTGCTCGTCGGCCCCGACCTGCGCGTCCGCTCCGACGCCGACCTGGTGTTCTTCAACGCCCCGGAGGCGCCGGGCGTGCGGTGGGCCGACGGCGGGGGGCGGCAGCGCGTGCGGCTCGACCTGGACACGGTGCCCGCCGACGTCCACGCGGTGCTGGTCGCGGTGAGCCTGTCCGGGGCGGGGTCGTTCGGGGCGATGCCGCCGCCGCAGGTCAGGCTGGCGGGGGACGGCGACGAACCGGCGGCCCTGTTCACCGTCCGGGGGCTGGGCCCCGAGAAGGCGATCATCGGGCTGGAGATCTACCGCAGGTCCGGGCAGTGGAAGGTGCGCGCCGTCGGGCAGGGCTACGCCGGCGGGCTCGCCGAGCTGGTCGAGGCGCACGGCGTCGAGGTGGACGACCCGGGCGAGGACGCGGGCATGGGCACCGCCCCGGCCGGCCCGGCGGTGGGCGCACCACCCCCGGCCCAGCCGCCGCCGTCCGCACAGCCGCAGCCCGTACCGCCGCCGCGCACGCAGCCGCCGCCGGCCCAGCCGCCCCCGCGGCCGACGCCGCAGCAGGCGCCGGCCCCGCAGCCGCCGCCCTCCTCGGAGGTCGGCTACCTCGAACGGTGCTGGCTGGTCTGGGAGGACGCCAGCCGCTCGCTGGCCTCGTTCCGCGCCGCCACCGAGCACGCGCTGCGGCTCCGCAACGAGGAGATCGCCGGCCGGGCGCCGCGCGGCCGGTTCGACGAGCTGATGCGGGCTGCCGACGAGCGGCTGCGCGCCGACGCCGCGCAGCTGCGCGACGAGCTGGCCCGGGTGGAGCCGCACGTCACCGCCGAGGTCGCGCCGTTCGACGCGCCGTCCTGGCTGACCTGGCGGCCGGGCACCGACCTGGCCGAGGGGATGCTGGTGGGGCGGCTGAGCACCGAGGAGCTGCCCGGCCTGCGGATACCGCTCGTCCTGCGGATGCCGTGGCGGCGCGGCGTGTGGGTCTCGCGCGGCACGATGCCCGGCGACTCGGCCGCCTACGCCTGGTCGCTGGTGACCCGGTTCCTGGCCGCCGTCCCGCCCGGCCTGGCGGGCCTGGAGGTGATCGACGCGGCGGGCCTGTCGGGCGCGGGCTGGCTGCACGGCTTCGACCCGGTCACCAGTGCCCGCCTGCTGGGCGGCGGGGTGGCCACCGGCCCGGCGGCGTCCGAGCGGCTCCGCCGGCTGCTCGACCTGGTGGACCTGCGGCGCATCGGCGGCGACCTGCCCGCCGCGGCGGCGGAAGGCCCGCCGGTGCGGCTGGTGGTGATCCTCGACGCGGGCGCCGCGGTCGCGGGGGAGGAGGCGCACCACGTGCTGCGCCTCGTCGAGGACGGCCCGCTCGCCGGCGTCCCGGTGCTGCTCGTCGAGACCGACACCCCCGCCGCGGAGACGGTGCGCGCCATCCGCGTCCGGCAGTCCTGCAACGACCTCCCGTCCAGCGAGGGCATGATCGGCGACTCGTGGGTCGGCGCGGGCTGGAACCTGACCCCGGAAGTCCTCCCGGACACCGTCGCGGGCACCCGCGCCCCGGCCCTCCTCACCCACGTCCTCACCGCCCACGCCCGCTCCATAGCCGCCCACGACTAGCCCCCGGCCGGCCGGGTTCCGGTCCGGTGGTCAGGGGAGGGCGGCGAGTTTGCGCTGGAGCAGTGCGCGTTCGCGTTCGTTGGCGGTGAGGCCCGCGGCGCGCTCCAGCTCGGCGCGGGCCTCGGCGGTGCGGCCGAGGCGGGCGAGCAGTTCGCCGCGGACGCTGGGCAGGAGGTGCGAGTCCCGCAGCGCGCCGGACTCCGCGAGCCCGTCCACGATCCGCAGGGCCGCGGCCGGGCCGTCCGCCATGGCGACCGCGACCGCGCGGTTGAGGTCGACGACCGGGGACGGGGCGAGCCGGCCGAGCGCCTCGTAGACGACGACGATGCGCTCCCAGTCCGTCTCCTCGACCGACGGGGCGACGGCGTGGCACTCGGCGATCGCGGCCTGCAGCCCGTAGGCGCCGAGCCCGCGGCCGGCCTGCTCCGCGCGGGCGAGGGCGGCGCGGCCGCGGCGGATCGCGGCGCGGTCCCAGCGGCGGCGGTCCTGGTCCTCCAGCAGCACCGGCTCGCCGTCCGGGCCGGTGCGGGCGGGAACCGCGCCGCGGTCAGCTCCAGCAGCGCCAGCAGCCCGTGGACCTCGGGCTCGTCCGGCACCAGCCGGGACAGGACGCGGGCGAGCCGCTGCGCCTCGCCCGCGAGGTCGAACCGGATCAGGTCGCCGCCCGAGCTGGCCGTGGACCCCTCGGTGAAGATGAGGTAGACCGCGCTGAGCACCGAGCCGAGCCGCTCGCGCCGGTCCTCGGCGGGCGGCACCTCGAACGGCACCCGCGCGGCCGCGAGGGTCTTCTTCGCCCGGGTGATGCGGGCCTGCACGGTGGCGGTCGGGACGAGGCACGCGCGGGCGACCTCGTCGCTGGTCAGGCCGCCGACGACGCGCAGGGTGAGCGCCACCCGCGCCTCCCGCGACAGCACGGGATGGCAGGAGACGAACATCAGCGCGAGCAGGTCGTCGTCGATCCGGTCCGGATCCCACAGCACGTCCGCGGCCTCCCCGGCCGGATCGGCGGGGGAGCTCCCCGAGGCGGCGCCGCCCTCGCCCAGGTCGCGGGCGAGGGCGGCGTACCGGTCGTCCAGGGCGGCGCGGCGCCGGAACGCGTCGATCGCGCGGCGCCGGCCGACGGTGAGCAGCCAGCCCGTCCGGTTGCGGGGGACGCCGTCGCGCGGCCAGGTCACCAGGGCCTCGGCGAGCGCCTCCTGCGCGAGGTCCCCGGCCAGCGCGAAGTCGCCGGTGTAGCGCGCGAGCGCGCCGACGATCCGCGCGGACTCGATCCGCCAGACGGCGGCGACGGCCTCCCGGCCCGTGTGCTCGCCCGTGTGGTCGCCCATGTCGCGCCGTCCCGCTCGGATCGACACGGCCGCGGAACTTTTTTCGAGAACCGCGGCCGTGCCGTCTGACCGGGGAAGGCGCCGCGGCCGGTCAGTCGATGGAGCAGTGGTCGACCACGTTGCCGGAGGTCTGGCGGGGGATCGTCGCGCTCGGTGGCGGTGGCTGGGCGCCGTGCGGGGACGTCCAGTGCTCGAGGGCCTCGAAGGCTGTGCGCATGCAGGGGAGGAGCGGGCGCATCCGGTCCTGGAACATGTCGTACTCCAGGTCCAGGTGCGAGGCGCCTTCGATCCGGTAGTAGCGGTGCAGGCGACCCCTGCCCCGCTCCCGGATCTTCGCGGCGTACGCGTCGCCGTGCACTCGGATCGGCAAGAGGGTGTCCAGCGTTCCGTGCACCGTGATCATCGGCTTGCCGATGCGGCCGGTGTGGCCGAGGCTCCGCACCGTCCGGTGGACGCTCTCCGGACGGGTGGAGTAGCGGTAGTCGGTGTCGCAGTTGGGCGTACCGCTCTCGCAGTACGGGATGCCCGCCTCCAGGTCGCCGTCATAGGACGGGTCGACCTCCTCGCGGTAGATGCGCTGCGTGCCGTCCCAGAGGACGTTGTAGTTGAAGTCCCAGAGGAACTCCGAGCCCCGGGCGAAGCCGGCCTTCACCATCGCGGCGTGGGCCCCGCGGTCGCCGGTGTCCCGGTACCCGGGGTAGTTGCGCAGCGCCACCGGCAGGTAGGTCAGCGCGTTCGGCGCGTTGTCGCGCGGCCAGTACGTGCCTTCGGAGTCGATGCCGCCGTCGTACAGCTCGGGATGGTTCTCCAGGGCCCAGCGCACCAGCTGCCCGCCGTTGGAGATGCCGGCCGCGTACGTCCTGCGCGGGGCCTTCCGGTAGTGGCGGGCCACGGTCGCCTTGGCGGCGATGGTGAGCTGGGTCATCCGGTGGTACCACTCCCGGACGGCGTCGCCGGGGCGCCTGCCGTCCTTGTAGAACTCGTTGCCGTTGTTGCCCTTGTCGGTCGAGGCGTAGGCGTACCCCTTGGCCAGCACCCAGTCGGAGATGGTGAAGTCGTTGGCGTACTGGAGGCGGGTCCCGGGCGCCCCGGCGACCACCAGGCCGCCGTTCCAGTGCTTCGGGAGCCGGATCACGAACTGCGAGTCGTGGTTCCAGCCGTGGGTGGCGTTGAACGCGGAGTCGTCCCGGAAGTAGCCGTCGATCTGGACGCCCGGCACGCCGCTCGGATTGCGGGTGGCGGCCGCGTGCAGTCCCGTCCACTGCGCGGGTTCGGTGTGGCCCGACTCCACCGTGCCGGCGGTGGTCAGGTCCGCCAGGCAGGCCGCGGTCTGCCGTTGCGCTCCGGGCACGTGGACGCGGTCCATGCGGGGGCAGCGGGTGTCCGCGTGCACTGGCGGCACGACGGCTACTAGCGGTGCCACCAGGAACGGGACCGCCGCGGCCGAGACGGACGATCTGCGAAGGACGGGCATGTGCGGCTCCCTGGGGGGGATCGGACCGGTCGGTCGGGCCCTTGCTGGACGCCATGCTGTGCGACCCGTGACGGGCCGGGCCACGTCGCCGGACACCACTCTTGATCGGCGTCCTGTGGCGTGCGCGTCCATGCGATGCCGGGCTGGATCCAGGCTGGTCACCGCGGCCTTCCTCCGGCGCTCCGGTTTCGCGCGCCGGCCCGAGGGGCGGTGTGGCGCCGCTTCATACGGGGCCGCCGGAAAGTGTGCTCCGGTCGCCTGTTCGCTCTCCCGGGCGCCACCTAGCGTTCACCGACACGGCGTCCCGGGTGCGGCCCGGATCACGCCATGACGCGCGAGGAGGTCGCATGGGAGGGGGGCCGGCGGAGGACGGGCGCGGTGCCGGGCCCGGACCCGCCCCGGTGCTGAGGGCGCGGGGCCTGGTCAGGGAGTTCCGCGGTTTCCGCGCGGTGGACGGCGTCGACCTGGACGTGGCCGAGGGCGGCGTGCACGCGCTGGTCGGTCCGAACGGCGCCGGCAAGACCACCCTGTTCAACCTGCTCACCGGCTTCCTGAAGCCGTCCGCCGGCAGCGTGCTGCTGGAGGAGCGCCGGGAGCTGGCCGGGCGCAGCCCCGAGGCGATCAGCCGGCTCGGCGTGGCGCGCTCGTTCCAGATCACCAGCCTGTTCGCCGAGCTGACCCCGCACCAGCACGTCGAGCTGGCGCTGGCGAGCGGCACCGGCATCGGCTGGCGGTTCTGGCTGTCGGACCGGCGGCTCGGCCGCTTCGCCGGGCGCGCCGAAGAGCTGCTCGCCCAGGTAGGGCTCGCCGATCTGGGCGGCGTCCCGGCGGGCTCGCTGTCGTACGGGCGCAAGCGGGCGCTGGAACTGGCGCTGGCCCTCGCGCTCGACCCGAAGGTGCTGCTGCTCGACGAGCCGACCGCCGGGATGGGCGTGGAGGACGTCGACCGAACGATCGAGCTCATCCGCAAGATCCGCGCGGGCCGCACCGTCGTGCTCGTCGAGCACAACATGAACGTGGTCGCGAGCCTCGCCGACAGGGTGACCGTCCTGCAGCACGGCAGGGTGCTGGCCGAGGGCCCGTACGCCGAGATCCGCCGCGACCCGCGCGTCATCACCGCCTACCTCGGAGACGCCCATGCTGAGCGTTGACCGCCTGTCGGCCTGGTACGGCGAGGCGCAGGCCCTGCGCGAGGTGTCGATGCGGGTGGACGAGGGCGAGATCGTCACGCTCGTCGGCCGCAACGGCGCGGGCAAGACCACGCTGCTGCGCTGCCTGATGGGGCTGCACGGCTCCTACGGCCGGACGGCGGGCGCGATCTCCCTGTCCGGCGAGGACGTCACCGGCCTCGACCCGCACCGCCGGGCCCGCCGCGGGCTGGGCTTCGTCCCGGACGACCGGGGCGTCTACGCGACCCTCTCGGTGGAGGAGAACCTGACGCTCCCGCCGCGGGCGAGGTCCGCGGGCGCGGGCGGCCCGGAGCCGTGGTCGCTGGAGCAGGTGTACGAGACGTTCCCCATGCTGCGCGAGCGGCGCCGGTTCCCCGGGACGAAGCTGTCGGGCGGCGAGCAGCAGATGCTCGCGCTGGCGCGGGTGCTGCGGACGGGCGCCCGGCTGCTGCTGTGCGACGAGCCCACCGAGGGGCTGTCGCCCCTGATCGTCGCGCAGATCGGCGACATCCTCCGCGAGGTCAAGGCCGCCGGAGTGACCGTCCTGCTGATCGAGCAGAACGTCCACTTCGCCGTCACCGTCGCCGACCGCCACTATCTGCTCGCCGAGGGCCGGATCGTCGAGTCGCTCGGCAACGACCAGGTCCGCGAACGCGAGCACGAGCTACTCGAATACCTCGGAATCTGACGATCCGCCGACCGCCTGGGAACAGAGGAGAGACCTGATGAGACTCATGGGCTGGACCGGCGGCCTCGCCGCCGCCGGACTGCTGCTGGCCGCGTGCGGGGGCGGGCCGTCCGGCGGCGGCGGCGCGATCAGCGACGACAAGATCGTGCTGGCCGTCCTGAACGACCAGTCCGGCATCTACGCCGACACCTCCGGCCGCAAGACGGTCGAGGCGGTGCGGATGGCCGTCGCCGACTTCAAGGCGAAGTACGGCGACGACGCGGTGACCGGCCAGATCGAGGTCCTGTCCGCCGACCACCAGAACAAGCCGGAGATCGCCAACTCCAAGGCGCAGGAGCTCTACGACCGGCAGCAGGCCGACGTCATCCTGGACGTGCCGACCTCGTCGGCCGCGTTCGCCGTCGCGAACATCGCCAAGACGAAGAAGAAGGTGTTCATCGACGTCGGCGCCGCGAGCACCGAGCTGACCGGCAAGCAGTGCAACAAGTACACGTTCCACTACGGCTACAACAGCTACATGCTCGCCCACGGCACCGGCACCGAGGTGACCAAGGACGGCGCCGAGAGCTGGTACATCATCTACCCGGACTACGCGTTCGGTGAGGACATGCAGAAGACCTTCACGACGGCGATCGAGGCCGCCGGCGGCGGCGTGGTCGACACCGATCCGACGAAGTTCCCCAACGACAACTTCTCCACGTTCCTGCTCAAGGCGCCCGGCCTCGACCCGAAGCCGAAGGTGCTCGGCACCATGCACGCCGGCGGCGACCTGATCAACCTGGTGAAGCAGTACAACGAGTACAAGCTCAAGGACAAGGGCGTCGGCCTCGCGGTCGGGCTGCTGGTCATCACCGACATCGAGTCGCTCGGACCGGACGCGCTGGCCGGGACCCGCTACACCGACATGTGGTACTGGAACCTCGACGGGAAGTCCCGCGCCTGGGCCGACGAGTTCCAGGCCAAGGCAGGCCAGCGTCCCACCTCCAACATGGCGGGCAACTACTCCGCAGCCCTGCAGTACCTGGAGGCCGTGCAGCGCGGCGGCACCGACGACTCCGACAAGGTGGTCGCGGAGCTGGAGGGCCACCGGTTCGAGGACATGTTCGCCCGCAACGCCACCATCCGCGCCGAGGACCACCTGCTGCTCCACGACGCGTACCTGGGTCAGGTGAAGCCGGCCGGCGAGGTCGAGGAGGAGTGGGACTTCATCGAGGTCCTCAAGACCATCCCGGCGGCGGAGGCGTTCCAGCCGCAGCCCGACGAAGCCTGCGACCTGTAGGCGGCGGCGTGCTCCAGCAGGCTTTCAACGGGTTGGTGGGCGGGGCGTTCTATGCCCTGCTCGCCCTCGGCCTGGCCGTCATCTTCGGGATGCTCGGCGTGGTCAACCTCGCCCACGGCGCGTTCTACATGCTCGGCGCCTTCGGGGCGTTCATCGCGCTCGACTCGTTCGGCCTGAACTTCTGGGTGTCGCTGACGCTCGTCCCGCCGCTGCTGGGCGTGGGCGGGATCGTCCTGGAGCGGCTGTTCATCCGGCGGCTGACGCCGCTCGACCCGCTCTACAACCTGCTGTTCACGTTCGGGCTCGGGCTGATCCTCCAGGACGTCGTGAAGCGCGAGTACGGGGTGAACTCCCAGCCGTACCCGAGGCCGTCCGGGCTGGACGGCACGATCGACCTGGGGCTGTTCACCTATCCCGCCTACCAGGTGTTCGTGCTGGGGATATCGGCCGCGGTCTGCGTCGCGGTGTGGCTCGTCCTCACCCGGACCCGGGTCGGGATGATCGTCCGGGCGGCGACCGAGCGGCCCGAGCTGACCCGGGCGCTGGGCATCGACGTCGGCCGGTGGGTGACCCCGGTGTTCGGCTTCGGGATCGCGCTGGCCGCGTTCGCCGGGGTGCTGGCCGCGCCGATGCGGGCGATCAACCCGCTGATGGGCGCCGACCTGATCATCACCGTGTTCGCGGTGGTGGTGATCGGCGGGCTGGGCTCGGTGTTCGGCTCGGTCGTCGCGGGCTTCGCCATCGGGGTGGTGTCGGCGCTCGGCAACCTGTACGTGCCGGCGCTGTCGCAGACCCTGGTGTTCATCCTCATGGCCGCCGTGCTGCTGTGGCGCCCGGCGGGGCTGTTCGGGCGCGAGGAGGCGTTCCGGTGATCCTGTCCAGGCTGGCCCGCTCGGGCCGCGGCGGGACGGCGCTGCTCGTCGCCGGCCTGCTCACCGCGCTCGCGCTGCCCTGGCTGATCTACCCGCCGGTGGCGCTGGACATCGCCTGCTGGGCGCTGTTCGCCGCGGCGGTGGACCTGCTGCTCGGCTTCACCGGGCTGCTGTCGTTCGGGCACGCCGCCTTCTGGGGCGGGTCGGCCTACTGCACCGGCCTGATCGCGCTGCACACCGGCCTGCCGTTCCCCGTCGCGATCGCGGGCGGCGCGGCGTTCGCGGCGCTGCTGGCGCTGCCGATCGGCTTCCTGTCGGTGCGGCTGACCGGCATCTACTTCGCCATGGTCACCCTGGCCTTCGCCCAGATGATCTACTTCATCGCCAACCAGTGGCGGGACGTCACGGGCGGGGAGAACGGGCTGCAGGGCATCCCCCGGGAGCTGTTCGGCCTCGACCTGTCCGACCCGTTCTACTTCTACTACGCGGGCCTGCCGTTCGCGCTGGCCGGGCTGTTCGCGGCCTGGCGCATCGTCCGCTCCCCGTTCGGGCGGGTGCTGGTGTCCATCCGCGACAACCCCGCCCGGGCCCGCGCGCTCGGCTATCCCGTCGACCGGTACAGGCTGCTGGCGTTCGTGCTGTCCGCGGCGCTCGCCGGGACGGCCGGGGGCGTGTTCGCCATCGGCCACGGCTTCGCCTCCCTGGAAGGGGTCTACTGGACCACGTCCGGGCAGGTCGTGATGATGGTCATCCTCGGCGGCATCGGCACGCTGTGGGGCGGCGCCATCGGCGCGGCGCTGATCGTCCAGCTCCAGGACTACCTCGCCACCGCCGGGTTCCAGGAGACCGGGATCGTCACCGGCACGATCTTCGTCGTGATCGTGCTGCTGTTCCGCCGCGGCATCTGGGGGACGGCCGCCCGGCTCCCCGCCTTCCGGCGCGCGGCGGCGGCCCGTGCCGCGGACGGTGACGAGTCCGAACCCAGGAAGCCCGTGGACACGCCTGTCTGACCGGGCCGGCCCCGGCTGGCCGTGAAGTCAGCCCTGCGGGCCCTGGAGGTGCTGCAGCCGCAGCGCCAGCCGGATCTCCAGGGCCCGCCCGGGCTCCTGCCAGTCCGCGCCGAGCAGCCGCCCGACGCGGTTGAGCCGCTGGTTGACGGTGTTGACGTGGATGTGCAGCCGCTCGGCGGTCCTGGACGGGCTGCCGCCCGCGTCGAAGTACCCCTCCATCGTCCGGACGAGGGACGTGCCGCGCCGGGCGTCGTAGTCGAGGACCGGGCCGAGCGTCGCCCGCAGGAAGCCGCCGACGTCGCGGTCGGCGCCGATCAGCAGGCCGACGAAGCCGAGCTCGCGGGCGTCCGCGGCGCCGTCCCGGCGGCCGAGCGCGACCAGCGCGTCGGCGCAGCGCCGCGCCTCCCGGTGGGCGGCGGGCACGCGGGCGGGATCGCGCACCGGCCCGGCCGCGCCGACCGCGGCGGGCTCCGCGAGCGCGGCGCCGAGTTCCTTCGCGACCCGCTTGGCCGCCTCGCCGGGCTCGTCCCCCGGCAGCAGGAGCACGACCTCCTCGCCGTGGACCGCCGCCAGCCCGTGCGACACCGCGGCGTGCGAGGCCGCCCAGAACGCGGCGCGCCTGCGCTGCTCCGGCGAGGGGCACCGCGCGACCAGCACGACGTGCGCGGCCGTCAGGTCCACGTTGACCTTGCGCGCCCGGGCCTCGGCCGCCCCGGTGCCGTCCACGCGCCCGCCCAGCAGGTCGTCCAGCAGCTCGCCGCGGACCCGGCCCTCGGCCTCCGTCGCGCTGTGCCGCAGCAGCATCAGCAGCGCGGTGACCAGCGCGGCGCGCTCCAGGATGCGCCGATCGGCGTCGGAGACCTCCGCCGCCGTGCGCAGCACCAGCGCGCCGAGCACCTCGTCGCCGGTGGTGACCGAGGCGACCCACAGGTCGCCGCGCCGGACGGCGCGCCCCCGCGTGCGGGCGGAATGCGCGGCGGCCATGACGGCGGAGCACTCGTCCTCGCCGAGCGGCGCCGGGTCGCCGGAGGCGGCGACGGGGCGGCCGCCGGCGTCCAGGATGTGCAGGGACCCGCCCAGGACCTCGGTGACCACCGCGGCCACCTCCCCGGCGCCGCCGCCGCGCACGACCAGGGCGGTGATGCGGTCGTGCGCCTGGGCGGCGCGCTCGACGGCCGCGCCCCGGGCCCTGTCCTTCGCGGCGGTGCGGCTCAGCTCCGCCAGCGCGGCGCGGGTCTCCTGCAGCAGCCGGGCGTTGTCGATGGCCACGGCGGCGTGCGCGGCCAGCGATCCCAGCAGCACCGCCTTCTCCTGGTCGAACGGCCGCTCGCTGCGGTTGGCCGCGTACAGCACGCCGATCACCCGGCTGCCGGTCCGCATCGGCACGCCCAGGATCGCGACCAGGCCCTCCTCGGCCACCGCCTCGTCGATGAACGTCCGGTGCCGGAACTGCGGGTCCTTCAGGTAGTGGTCGGTGCTGTAGGGCATCGCGGTCTGCGCCACCAGCCCGCCGAGCCCGTCGCCCAGCGGGACCCGCAGCCGCCGGAACGCCGCCGAGACCGCGCCGTCGGTCACCCGCATGCAGGTGTCGCCGCCCTCACCGCCGCCGGGGCGGCCGCCGTCCGCCATGTAGTCGTCGTTCAGCGTCATGTAGGCGATGTCGGCGTTGAGCAGTCGCCGGGCGCGGTGCACGATCGCCTCCAGGATCGCGTCGTGGTCGCGCAGCGCGGCCAGGTCCCCGGCGGTGTCGAACAGCGCGGCCAGCTCGGCCTCGCGGCGCGCGTAGCGCTGCATGATGGCGCGGACGCGCAGCGCCGCGAGCTGGGCGGCCTCCAGCTCCGCCAGCGTCTCGGGTCCGGCGCCCGCCGCGCGGGCCGCCACCAGCGGCCCCTCGAACTCGGCGGGGGACGCCTCGCGGGCGAGCAGGTCGAGGAAGACGGCGGCGGGCGTCGGGGTCGTGGTCGGGTTCAGCGTCACTGCCCAGTTCATCGGTGCTCCGTCCGTCCGTGTCCGATCCGTCAGCGGGGGGTGGGCGTCACAGCGAGATGCCTCCGTCCACGGGCAGCACGACGCCGGTGATGTAGGACGCCTCCTCGGAGGCCAGGAACGCCACGGCGCCGGCGATCTCGGCCGGGTCGGCGAAGCGGCCCATCGGGATCTCGGCGGTCAGCCGGGCCAGCGTGTCCGCCGGGATGGAGGCGGTCATGCGGGTCCGCGCGTTGGGCGAGATCGCGTTCACCGTGATGCCGAACCGCGCGAGCTCCTTGGCCGCCGTCTTGGTGAACCCGATGATCCCGGCCTTGGCCATGGCGTAGTTGGACTGGCCCGGATTGCCGCGCAGCCCGGTGTAGGAGGTGACGTTGATGATCCGCCCCCCGCCCTGCCGCCGCAGGTGCGGGACCGCGGCGCGGGTGAACCGGAAGGTGCCGCCGGCGTGGACCGCCATGACCGCCTCGTAGTCGTCGTCCGAGAGCTTCCACAGCACGCCGTCGCGCAGGATGCCCGCGTTGTTGACGAGCACGTCGATGCGGCCGGCGGCGGCCACCACCCGGTCCATCACGCCGGTGACCTGGGCGGTGTCGGACACGTCGGCGACGAGGCCGGTCGCGCCGGTCTCGTCCTCGGCGGCCCTGACCGCGGCGGCGTCGGAGTCGACCAGGTACACCGTCGCGCCGGCGTTGTGGAAGTGCTCCCCGACGGCCCGGCCGACGCCGCGGGCCGCGCCGGTGACGACGACGGTCCGCCCGGTGAAGTCGAACGTCAGATCCGCCATCGCGGCACCCGTCCCTTCCGCCTGAACTAACTAAGCGCATAGTCAGCATTGGGCCGGGTCTTGTCAACCGCTGATCACCAAGTCGGCGGATCAGGTGGGGCCGGTGATCAGCGGCCGGGAGGGGCCACCAGCTTCAGCGCGAGGTCGGCGTAGAACTCGCCGAGCTGCTCGGGGGAGTCGTCGCCGTCGAGCCGGTACCAGCGGACGAGGTCGATGCTCAGCGACAGCATCGCCCGCGTGACCCGCTTGACGTCGACCCGCGCGAACGACCCGTCGTCGACCCCGCGGACGACGGCGGCGCGGAAGAACTCGTTGGTCCGGTGGCGCAGTTCCAGCACCTCGTCGTAGTGCTCGGCCGTCAGCCCGGCGAGCTCCATCTGGCAGACGCGCGCGACCACGTGGTGCCGGGCGTGCCACGCGGTGTACGCCGCGATGACGGCGCGGAGCCGGTCCGCCGAGTCCTCCACCGCGACGATCGACGGCTCCTGGACGCACGCGAGGGCCCGCTCGTGGCCGACGCGGATGATCTCGTAGAGGACCAGTTCCTTCGACGGGAAGTGCACGTAGAGCGCCGCCGGGCTGAGGCCCACGCCCTCGGCGATGTCGCGCGTGGTGGTGGCGTGGAAGCCGTTCGCGGCGAAGCAGCGCACCGCCGATGTCAGCAGGCCGCGCTGCACGTCCCCGAGATCCTCCCTCCAGAGGTCGGGGGAGTGGTCCCGCAGGCGGGGGTCGCGCGCCAAGTCCTGTGCGGTGAATCGGGCCTGCCGTCTGGCCATCCGCGTCCCTCGCTCCGTCGCCGTCCGATGCCCGGTCCCGAAGCGGCTCGCGACGGCGTCCGCGCACGTCGCCGCCATGAACGCACTCGCCCGTGACCCTTGACATCGGCATTCTAACGTGGTGACTATGCGCTTATTCACTTTACCGGTGACCCGATGAACAGCCAGAACACTCCCGCCGGAGGACGACGATGACGGAGCCGACCACCGTGGCCGAGGGCCTTCGCTTCCTGGAGTCGCCGCGCTGGCGCGACGGGCGGCTCTGGTGCTCCGACTTCTACACCCACGAGGTCATGTCCATGCGCGAGGACGGATCCGACCTGCGGGTGGAGGCCACCGTCCCCGGGCAGCCGTCCGGGCTCGGCTGGCTCCCGGACGGGCGCCTGCTGGTCGTCTCCATGCGCGACCGCAGGATCCTGCGCCGGGAGGCCGACGGGACGCTCGCCGTCCACGCCGACCTCGCCGAGCACGCGACCGGGCACGTCAACGACATGGTCGTCGACGGACAGGGCCGCGCCTACGTGGGCGACTTCGGCTTCGACCTGATGGCCGGCGATCCGCTGGAGACGGCCGCGCTGCACCGGGTCGACCCGGACGGCGGCGTGACGCAGGTGGCCGACGACCTCTGGTTCCCCAACGGCGCCGTCATCACTCCGGACGGCGTGCTCGTGGTGGCGGAGACGTTCGGGAACCGCATCACCGCGTTCGACGTCACGGGCGGCGGCGACCTGGAGGGCCGGCGGACGTGGGCGGAGTTCGGGCCGCTCCCGGCCGACCGCGGGGTCGCGGAGATGCTCGCGCAGCTGCGGGTCGCCCCCGACGGCGTCTGCCTCGACGCCGAGGGCGGCCTCTGGGTGGCGGACGCCATCGGCGACCGCCTCGTGCGGGTGCTCGACGGCGGCGAGATCACGGACGAGATCAAGCCGGGCTCGCCGGTGTACGCGTGCGGCCTGGGCGGCGCCGACGGCAGGACGCTGTACGCCTGCGCCGCACCCGACTTCCACGAGGCGGCCCGCAAGGCGGCGACCGAGGCCCGCATGCTCGCCATCCGGGTCACCGTCCCGGCCGCGGCGTCCTAGCGGCGGAACACCGGCCCGCCGAGTCCGGACGACGGAGAGGCGGGGGCGGCCGGAACGGCCCCCGCCTCGCCTGCCGCTCCGGGCTACCGGGCGAACGCCTGGAGCTCGGCGGCGCGGACGAGGCCGGCCCACCGGGCGGCGGTGCCGCAGTCGGTGGCGGAACGCGGGTCGTTGTCCTGCTCACCCGCGTACGCCGGGGCGCCGGTGCACTGGCTGGAGACCACCTGCAGCCGCAGGTGCGTCGCCTTGACGTCCCTCAGGTCGAACGACCGGAGGTTGATGTCGGGTGCCGTGGGCCGCGGCCGGTCGGCGGGGAACGCGTCGGACGGGCTGGTGTAGACGGTGCGGTACGACCCGTCCGCCGCGCAGTCGGCCCGGGTGGAGTCGCAGGCCAGCACCTTGAACGCCCGCAGCGCGGTGAACCGGTTCTGCGCGGTGTTCGCGCCCTCCGGGTCGCTCGCCACGGTCGGCCGCAGCATCGCGCTGACCTGGATCCGGCCGACCTTGACCGGGCGGTCGCCCGCCAGGTCGACGGTCACCTGCCGGTCGGCGACCGGGGCCTCGACCGACTGCCAGTTGGTCGCCTCGGTCTCGTCCAGCAGCGCCCCCTGGGACTGCCCGTCACCGGCGGCGGTCGCGCCGTTGGCGCTCGCGGCGAGGTTGCGGTGCATCGTCACCGGCAGCGACTTCTGCCCGGCGCCGATCGTCGCCGTGAACTTCTTGTGCCCGAAGCCGGCGCCCACCGCGACGAAGGAGTAGCGGCCGGGCGCGATCGCGAACGTGGCGCCGAGCGGCGTCGCCGGGTCGGTGTCGGCCACCGGGACGGCGCGTGCCTCGTAGTCGCCCACGTAGAGCCGGACCGCCCCGTCCTTGGCATCGCCGCGCGGCTTCAGCGTGACGCCGGCGTTGCGCGACATCGGGGACGCGAAGCTCGGCACCGGGTCCGCGTCGGCCGGGCCCGCGCTGGACGCCGCCTCTCCCAGGCCGTGCCGGGCGAAGACCTTCCACATCAGCTCGTGGTTCTTCCCGCCGAACCGGATGGTGTCGGCGGCGAGCAGCGCGTCGCGGTGGTCGACGTAGCTGACCGCTCCGCTGGCCATCAGCAGCAGCGCGTCCATGGACAGCTGCGCCCACCGCCGGTTGCCCGGGCACTCGGCGGCGTCGACCTTGCCGTCGGCGCACTTCCGCTGCAGCGCGGCGCTGCCGTCGCCGTACCGCCGGACGAACGCCTCGCGGAGGTCGAACTGGGTGGCGGTCCAGATCTCGCCGTCCGCGTGGACCTGCGTCCCGACGAGGTCGTAGCCGATGTCGCCGTAGTTGAGCGGGCTGCGGCTCATGTCGTAGTTGCGGATCCCGGCGCGCGGCTCCCCGGTGACGTAGGCGCCGATGACGTACGGCGTCCGGCCGGGCGGGCGGAACCCGTACTCGCTGAGGTACTCCATGGCGAGCAGGTCGGAGGTGCTCTCGTTCATCGCCCCGGCCTGCGGGCCGCTCCACCCGGCGTCCGGGCCGGCGACCATGCGTCCGGAGATGGCGTGCGAGTACTCGTGCCCGATGACGGTCATGTCGAAGTCGCCGTCCACGCACGGCGAGTAGAACGCGCCCGCGATCGGCTGCCACAGGTACATGTTGGTGATCGGGGCGATCCCGTCGGGGAACGTGATCTGGTTCGCGTTGTCGCGGATGCTGGGGAACCGCGCCCCGGCCTGCGCGTTGCCCTGCTCGGGGTCGCCGCCGAGGCCGCCGCGGTCGCCGTTGTCGGCCTGCATGTTCCACGCCGACTCGGTGAAGCCGAGCCGGTAGGACCAGTCGTGCATGCGGTTGTGCTGGACGAAGAGGTTGGAGATGGCCGCTTCGAGGTCGGCCTCCTGCGGGCTGTCCAGCGTCGCCGGGTCGCACTTGCTCTTGTACCACTGGTTGCCCCAGCGGTAGGTGTACGCGCGGTCCGGTCGGGGGGCGTTGGTGCGGGTCCCGACGGTGAAGGGGTCGTCGCTCGCGCGGTTGTCGTACGAGCGGGCCGCGTTCCCCAGGCTGGTGTGGGTCGACTCTCCGGTCGCCGGGTCGACGTCCCAGGCGTTCCCGTTCGAGGGGTCGCCGCCGACGACGAAGCTGCACCCGCGGGCGGGCGTGTAGCACCACGTCCGCCGGGTGTCGCGGGACGAGTAGTCGCCGGGCGGCGTGGCCGGGAACACCGACCAGCGCGGGTCGTCGCTGTCGTGGTCGACGAGGTTCTCCCGCACCAGCACCGCGCCGGACCGGGCGTCGACGTGGGACGTGACGGCCTTCGGCTCCGCGGCCGACGTGTCCATGAGCGTGACCTGGTAGGCGCTGCGGACGCCGTCGGCGGTGGGCACCGCGACGAGCCGGACCCGGCGGGTGGCGCCGTCCGAGACCGTAATGCCCGCGTCGCGGGCCGCCGCGGCGACCGCGTCCTCCTCGGAGAGCGTGGCGGACGGCGGGGCGCCGCCGTCCCGGGACAGGGACGAGGTGACCGAGACGACCTCGTCGCCGCGCACGCCGACGGCCACCAGCCCGTCGTGGCCGGCGGGCAGATCGCCGAAGCGCTGGCGCAGCAGCACGGCGGCGCCGTCGCCGATCGGGTTGACCGCGACCTTCTCCAGCGCGGTGACGGCCGGCGCGTCCAGGCCGAAGAGGTCCCGGTTGCCGGCCAGGTAGGCGCGCGCCGCCTTCTCCGGCCCGCCGGGCAGGCCGTCGGCCAGGGCGCCCGTGCCGGTCACCGAGGCGGGGGTGCCGAACCTGTTCCACCGGACCGTCACGTCGCGGGCGGCGCTCTTCTGCCGGGCGGTGGGGGCGAGCGCGCCGCCGCGCGCGTCCTTGTCGGGCGGCTCCACGTGCTCGCCGGGCGGTTCCGGCCGGGGAGCCGAGCGTTCGGCCTGGGCGGGGGTCGCGAGCCCGATGGTCAGGAGAGTTCCAGTGACCGCCGCGGCTGTCGCGGCGGTCCAGCGGGTCCTGGGCACCATTGCCTCCTGGGGGACGGGCGGATGGCCCGTGGAGGGTCGGCCGGTCGGTCATCCGGCCGTTGAAGAGACAAGCAGTGCCCCGGACCCCCAACTATGGCGAATTGGCACATCAACCCCATATGGCCGAAAGTCGGTGTTCGCCCTTGACAGCGGCTGTTTCGCATGGTTGCCGAGTACAGCGGGACGAAAGTGCGCGATTCACGCATGACGCCCGGAGGCCCGGTGGAAGGAACCGGCCAGGTCCCGCGGGTGCGGGGCGGCCGGTGGAGGTCAATGACGACCGGATCGTGATCACGTGGCTACACGGTGCACATAACCCTTACGGTTCGGTGAGGCCGTGCAGGTCAGTAGACGTAGAACGTGTTCTTATGCCCGTCGCGGTAAGCAAGTTGTTCCTTGCGGGCGGTGATCATCGGGATAACCATGGCGCTGAGCGCTGAGAATCTCATGATTCGGAAGGTGGTGTATGGGCCGCTGTTGCGCAGTGCACCCGACCTCGGAATGCTCATGATCGCCCGCATCTGATCGACTTCTCCTGCACCGTACGGCCGACCCGTGAAAGCGGACATCATGACGGATGATTTGCTGTCCCTGTCGACGGACGAGTTCATCGCCGGGATCGACGCGGTCGCGTCGAAATTCGATTCGGCGGCCTATCCGCAGCAATACCTCCCCGCCGAGGACTGGGCGCTCCTGGTCAGGGCCGGAGTCCTGCTCCCGACCCTGCCCTCGCGGTACGGCGGCCGCGACAGCCACGTCGAGATGTGCCGGGCCGTGGAGACCGCAGCCGAGTGGAACCTGGCGCTCGGCGTGTACGTGATCGTCAACACCGCGCTCGCGCTCCTGCCGGTCGTGAAATGGGCCGGCGAAGAGGCCCAGGAGGAGATGCTGCCGCTGTTCAGCGGCGGTGATCCGCTGCGGGCGGGCCTCGCCGCCACCGAACCGGGCGCCGGGTCGGCCCTGTCCGCCATGACGACCGCCTTCGAGGAGGTCGACGGCGGCTACCGGATCCGCGGCCGCAAGCACTGGCAGGCGCTCAGCTCCTCCGCGCACTGGTGGCTGGTCGTCGCGAAGCACGAGCACCGCCGCGAGTACGGCTACTTCATCGTCCGGCGCGACGAGGGGTTCCGCACCGTCCAGCTCTACGACGCGCTCGGCCTGAAGCTGCTCGACTACGGGGTCAACGACATCGACGTGACCGTGCCGCGGCACCGGCGGATCGAGGCCGAGGAACGGGGCGTGGACTCGGTCGACCTGTTCCTGGCCTCGCGGTCGCTGCTGGCGGCGGCGGGGGCCGGGTTCCTGCGGCGCATCAGCCGGGAGGCGCACGCGTACGCGGACGGCCGCCGGATCGGGCGCAAACGGCAGTCCAAGATCGGCTTCGTCCGCTACCGGCTCGCCGCCATCGACGCGTCCGCCACCATCTGCGAGGCGTTCAGCCACTACCTGCAGACGGAGCTGGACCTCAAGGGCGACATGACCCCGGCGTTCCCGGCCGTCCAGGCCCTCAAGACCGTCGCCACGGAGCGGATCGTCCGTGCGGCGCAGAACTACCAGCAGCTGACCGGCGGTGAAGGGTACCGCTGCGGGTCGCCCACCAACATCGCCGGCCAGGCGTTCCTCGACTCGCGGGTCTTCACCGTCTTCGACGGCAACAACGACATGCTCAGCCAGCAGCTCGCCGCGCACTGCCTGACCCGGCGGGGCGGCCTGCCGCTCAGCGAGTTCCTGGCCGGCTGGCCGCTCACGGCGCCCGCCGTCGACACGCTCAAGACGGACCTGACCTTCCTCGACCGGCCCCTGGACCAGTCGCACCAGGTCCTCGCGGGCCGCGCCATCGGCTACCTCTTCGCGGTGACGAGCGTCCTGAAGTGGGCCGAGGAGACCGGGGCCGACCCTGGGCGGCTCTGGCCCGCCGTCGAGTTCCTCCGTCACGACATCGCCGGCGTCGCCGCCGAGTTCCGGCTGATGGCCAGCGGGATAGTCGGCGACCAGGGCCCGGCGGAGCCGGTCGGCGCCGGGACCGGGCGGCCCTTCCCGTTCGCCGGTTCCGACCTGACCGGGACGGGGTGAGGTCCCGCCCTGCCGACC
>NZ_SMKB01000548.1:0-572 GCF_004348575.1 Actinomadura sp. 7K534 | reverse complement strand
GCCCCCGGCCGCGCACCGCCCGCCCGCGTTCCGTGCATGAGCCCGGCGCGGGCGGGCATATGCCCCCGCACCGGACACCGCACCGGAGCGCCCGCCGGACGGCACCACCGGACGGCACCGGAGCACCGGGCGTGTGGCGCACACCTCACCGCACCCCCTCCACACCCGTTTGAACAGGTTCAAATCTGGCGTACAGTGGCTTGCGTGAAGCTCGCCGTGACAGCACCGGACCGCCTGTCCGTCCGCACCGTCCCGGTCCCCGACCCGGGCGACCTCATCGCACGGCTTCCGCACCCCTCCGCGCTGGCCTGGATCCACCGCGGCGAGGGCATCGCCGGCTGGGGCGAGGCCGCCCGCATCCACCTGCCCGGCGGCCCCGGCCGCTTCACCGCCGCCGCCCGCCTCCTGCGCGAGATGTTCGCCGCCGCCGCCATCGACGACCCCGTCGGCGTCCCCGGCACCGGCCCCGTCGCGTTCGGCTCCTTCGGCTTCGACCCCAAATCCCCCGACTCCACCCTGATCATCCCCCGCCGCATCCTCGGCCGCCGCAACGGCACCGCATGGCTCACCAC
>NZ_SMKB01000073.1:0-29709 GCF_004348575.1 Actinomadura sp. 7K534 | reverse complement strand
GGGCCTGCGTGGAGGACGGCCCGGGCGGGGTCGCGGCGGGCTGCAGGTTCGCCTGGTGCCCGCCGGTGTTGTACGAGGACCCGCCCGAGCCGTACGACGAGCCCCCCGAACCGTACGAGGGCCCGCTCGAACCGTAGGAGGAGCCGCCGCCCGAGCTGCCCGGCAGCGGCATCGGGCCGGTGCCTCCACCGCCCGAGCCGGAGCCGCCCGGCCCGACGTTGCCGGTCATGGCCGGGCCGAGGTCGCGGACCGACGGCGCCGACGGCACCGGCGGCTGGCTGAGCGGGGACGCCGGAGGCGGCCCGTTGTGCGAGGTCGTCTGGAGGGGGCCGAGCGCGCCGCCGTGGCCGTTGGAGCCGTGCCCGTTGGACAGCGGGCTCGTCCCGAGTGAGGAGCCGGCGGTGCCGTCCACGCCGGTGAGCAGGTTGACGTACGGGCGGAGGTGGCCGGAGCCGATCTCGATGAGGTCGTCGCACTCCTGCCGCAGCACCCGGGAGATCGTCCAGTTGCCGTCGACGGCGACGTGCACCACGGTGACGCGGACGCCGAGGTCCTGGGCGTCGGCGACGACCTGGGCGAGGTCCTCGTCCGCGCTGACCAGGACGGCGTCGGTGAGCGCGCCGTTGCGGGCGAGGGTCATCAGGTCGCGGTGGATCTCGGAGTCGACGCCTTCGCGGCGGCCGGGGCGGATGCGGCCGAGCCGCAGCTTGAGGCCGGGCAGGTCGGCGAGCGCGTCGTGCTCGGGGGAGCGGCGGCCCTCCACGGTCGCCTCGTACCAGTAGCAGCGCAGCAGCGGCATGCCCGTGCGTTCCCGGGAGAGGTTGCCCAGGAGCTGCAGGAGACCGCCGAAGTCCCACGAGACGGTGTCGCGGTGGCGCGTGCCGTGCACCGCCATCGCGCCGTCGGTCAGCAGGTAGCCGGCGTCTACGAACAGCGCGCAGCGATCCATGCGACACCGCCCTTCCTCAAACACGGGAGCTCACAGCGTGCTCAACCGGCGTACTGTCCGCGGGCGCCTATAGCGTAGTGAAGCACGTAAGCCCGGTAGGCCAATACGGTGATTCGCCACTCTTTCATGGCAGGCCGCCGGTTGGCGACTCCCCGGTAACAAAGATCTCGGGAGCCGCGGCGGACGCTACCAGCCTTTTCCGGCCGGCCCTGTGGTTCTCCATGATCTTTACGGGAAGGGGCAGCTCGCGGTTCAATCGCGGGACGCCCCGTACCCGGTCTTCAACCGCGCATGGGGCGCGGCGGCGCGACCGGCCCGGCCATCGACCCGCGGTTTCCGGTCGCGAATCGTGATGGATCGATCACGATTTGTTGTCCATTTCGCGGGCCGGGGATTTTCCGGGCGAGACGGCGCCGCGCGCTCAGCCGGTTATTCTCGCCCGCGCCATCTCGGCGAGCCTGCCGCCGTCCTTCGGGGTCTCCCAGCGCACGCCGCAGTCGCGCCCTGACAATTCGACGGTGGCGATGGCGTTGTCGAACCACGGGCCGTCGGTCAGCCGCCACCGCAGCGGCGTGGCGGGCACTTTCGCGAGCTTCGCCAGCGCGCGGAACGGCCAGCCCGTCGCCCGCGCGTACGCCAGCCGGTTCGCCCAGCGGAACACCCCGGCGAGGGGGTTGCGCAGCGGCGAGCAGACGACCTGCGAGATCTTCGACTCGGTGCCCGGCCCGGTGACCCGCGCCAGGTACGAGTAGTGGATGTCGCCGGACAGGAACGAGATGCTCGCCGGCGCCGGGCCGCGTTCGCCGCGTCCGACGGCGATGACGTCGTGGGCGAGGGTGCGGAACGAGCTCTCGAAGGCCGCCCAGTGCTCCAGGTCGGCCGCCTGCCTGACCTTCTCCCCCAGCTTCGCCGCGGTCTTGCCCCAGGCGCCGCCCGCGACCGCCTCGTTCCACGATTCCGCGTGGTGGATCGTCCTGGGCAGCAGGTAGGGGAGGGAACTCGCGATGAGCAGGTGGTCCATGCCGCCCTGGCACTGGTCGTCCAGCCAGGCGAACTCCTCGTCGTCGAGCATGCCGCGGCGGTCGGCGGTGAGGAGCCTGGAGCAGCGGCTGTCCACGACGATCAGCCGGACGCCGCCCCAGTCGTGCGCGTAGCTCCAGCGCGTGCTGGCCGGTTCCTTGTCGGCCTTCTCCGCGAACTCGTCCAGGACGGCGCCCGCGTCGCCCGTGCTGTCGGACGCCGTCCGCACCGCCTTGAAGACGGGATCGGACGCGCGGTCCTGCGGCGACATGTTGCCGAGGTGCTGGTAGATCCAGTACGAGCCGATCCCGCCGGTGATGCGGTCCTTCCACCAGGGCTGCGACCACATCTGCTGGCGCCACGTGTAGGACGTGTTCCAGTCGTCCCTGATGTCGTGGTCGTCGAAGATGGTGAACGTCGGGACCGTGGACAGCAGCCACCGCACCGCCGGGTCGTCGTACCAGGCCAGCTTGTAGAGGTAGGTGTACTCCTCGTAGTTCGCGACCTCTTCGACGGGCAGCTCTCCCGGCTCGCGGTGGGCGCGGATGAACTCGCGCATCTCGTCGGTCAGCTCGTCGGCGTAGATCTGGTCGCCGACCATGAGCAGGACGTCCGGCCAGACGACCGAGTCGCCGCCCGCGCGGAGCCGCTCGGCGAGCGAGGTGAGCGCGTCGTGCCCGAACTGCTCCACGGTCCCGGGGGAGCGGCGGCAGGAGCCGAACGAGATGCGCAGGGCGCCCGCCGGGTCCAGGGTCCTGATCTGGGACGGCGGGAACCCGGAGTCGCCCTCGGGCCAGACGGTCTCGCCGTCGGCCAGCACCTCGTAGGGGACGCGCGCGCCCGCGGCGAGGCCCTCGATCTCGACGACGGCGTAGTGGTGGCCGTGCGCGGTGAAGGTCCGGGCGGCGGCGTCCACACCGTGCTCCCGGCCGACGACCCGGACCTCGCAGGGCCGGTCGGTCTCCACCCAGATCGTCGCGGTGTGGTGACTCACGTGCCGGAGGTGGGGGCCGAGTAGCAAAGCGGTCATGTCAGTCTCTCTAGCCGACCGGACCCCGCCGCGTCCACCGAAGCGGCAACCGGGGTTGGCGGCGCGGGATCATCCGGGCCGGCCGCGCAGGAACTTCGCCTCGGTCTCCGCGTCGAGACCGACCGCCGGCCGGTCGGGACGTTGCGGCGCCCTTCCTCCGATGCTCTGCAGCCACTCCCACGTGTCCGTGACCGTTTCCTGCACGGATCTGCAGCGCAAGCCCGCGGAAAGGGCCTTGGCCACGTTCCCCCGGTGCATCATGTCGTACGCCTCACCGGGCGGCAGCCAGACCGGAAGGTCGGTCCACGGCTGGATGCCCGCGTCGAGGATCTCCTTAGGAGAGGTCCACACGAGCTCGGCGTCGGAACCCGTCGCCTGGATGCACGTTTCGAGGAACTCGCTCATCGTCGTGTGGCCGGGCGGGCTGACCAGATTGAACGGCCCGCCGAGTTCCTGCTCGATGGCGTCCAAGGTCCAGGTGGCCAGGTCCCTGGCGTCGATGTACTGCAGGCCCGCGTCGCGTGGGCCGGGGGCCAGGACTGCACCGCCTCGCGCCATGCGCGTCAGCCACCACGGCAGGCGCCCGATGTTCTCGTAGGGGCCGAGGACGAGTCCCGCCCGCACCAGAAGGGCCCGCTCACCGAACACCTCTGTCGCTGCGAGTTCTCCCCCGCGCTTGGCCGTCGCGTAGTCGACGTCGTCGCCGTCGCCGGGGGAGCCGCCGACCACGGCGGCCTCCTCGCCGGACCCGGCCGGCGCGGGGAACTGGTAGACCGAACGGCTGGAGATGTAGGCGTACCGTCCGACGCGTCCGTCCAGGAGTCTTGCGACGTCGCGCACGGCGGACGGTGCACTCGACCAGGTGTCGACGACCGCGTCCCATTCCCCGTCGTCGAGCGCTTGGAGGCCGCCTTCCGCGGTTCGGTCGCCGTGCAGCGACGCGACTCCCTTGGGCGGCTCGTGCCGTCCCCTGTGGAAGACGGTCACCTCCCATCCCCGGGCGAGCGCGTCCTCGGTGGTGGCGCGGCCCACGAACTCTGTCCCGCCCAACATCAAAAGCCTCATGGGAGAACTCTGCCCTCTGTACGTTCTGTACGGAACGGCCGCACGCTCAGAGCGGAACCGTTCGGCGGTTGTACAACGGAACCGTTCAACCGCCGAACGGCCCGCCCGTAACCGGAGTAGCTTCACGACCGTGACCGATTCCTTCGACCTTGTCCGGGATCTCCCGGCCGCGCTGCGCGACCGGACGGCCGCGTGGGCGTACATCCGGGGCTTCGCCGCGACGTGGCGGACCCCGCTGGCCCCCGGCGACGGAATCCCGTACGCCGACCTGACGGCGGTCGAAGCGGACCTCGGCGTGCGCCTCCCCGCCGCCCTCCGCGAGGCGTACGCGCTGTTCGGCCGGCGCACCGACCTGCACAGCAACATGCACTCGCTGCTGAGCCCGGACGAGTTCTACGTGGACGACCGCAAGGAGGCGCTCGTCTTCCGCGAGGAGAACCAGGGGGCCGCGTCGTGGGGCGTCCTCCTCGGCGACCTGGACAAGGCGGACCCGCCCGTCCGCATGCGCACCGACCTGGGGGACAAGGAGGCGGAGCGCTGGGAGGGCTGGCTGGCCGCCTTCTCCACGTCCTGCATAGAGATCGTCCTCTCCGAGGCGCTCCAGGCCGACGAACCCGTGTGCGACCACGGCGACTTCGAGGACTTCGAAGAGTTGGACCGCCGCTTCACCCGGCTGCCCTTCCCGTCGTACCCCGAGGGCGAGGAAGGCGAGGCCTTCTACACGGCCCCGGGCCTGCTCATCTGCGACGCCGGAGGCTGGCTCTCCGTCCGCGCCAGCGACGAGGAGACCCTGGACCGCTTCCGCGAGGACTTCCCCGCCGACTGGCTCACCTCCTGACGGCGTCCACCAAGCCCGACCCGTTCCGTTGCCTCGCGGCGTGGGTCGTTATCCGGCCTGCCATGACAACAGCACGCCGCAAGCCAAACGATGTGGTGCCTGCGCCCGTCCGCTGAGAGGTGGTTGTGGGCGGCGTGCAACGGGGTGAGGCGGGTGGGCCGTATTCCGGGGCGCAGCGTTATGTGTGGGCTGACCGGTTGGCATACCTGATGGTATTTATGTCCCGCTCGATAGGAGTCGTGCGGATTTAAGTGGTTGGCCTTGCGTGGGGCAAAGTTCGGTCTAAGGTCGAGTTTCTGCAACTCTCATTCGGTGGGGGAATGGGCGTGCGCATTGACGACTGCCTTGCGCGGATGATGACGATCCCGGGCGCGCAGCGGGTCACGCTGGTGGACTGCGCCAGCGGGCTCGCCGTCGCGGCCGCGGGCCGGGAGGACCTCGTCGACCAGCACGAGGACGCCGCCGGCGCGACCGACGTGGTGCGGGCCGTGCTGACCGCGCCCGCGCTCAGCGCCACCCCGGCCGGCGACGACGTCGAGGAGATCATCGTCTGCGGTACGGGCGGATACCACCTATTGGCCCTCACCGGAGCGGATCCCGACGGCCATCTGTTCGTCCATTTGCTGCTCGACCGGGAAAAGGGGAATCTCGCGCTCGCCCGGCTGCGGATGCGGGGCCTCGTCGATGAAATGACAGGGCCGAAATGACGTTGCCGAAGTGGCAGGGACGAAGTACCACGGCCGAAGTGGCGGAGAGCCGAAGTGGCGGGGTCGAAATGACGGACGGGTGACGGTGGCGGATATTCCAGAAGTCCTCGGTTCGCTGGAGCGTGCGCGCGGCACCGGTTCGCTGCGCGTCGGAGAGGAGGGTGCGATACATATCCGCCGCGGGCGCGTCACCGGTGCCGAAAGCCGCCACGCGCCCGGCGCCGGCGGGCACGATCCCGAACTGGCGGCGCTGCTCGCGCTGTTCGACGCCGCCTATTTCCTGCTCGGCTCGGACGCCGAACCGGTCTTCACCGAGGAGCCGGCGGCCGCGGCGTCCCCGGGGATCACCGTGGCGACGCTCGTGCACGAGCAGCGCCGGCGCCGCGGGCTGCTCGACGCCGCCTGGCCGGACGGGGCCGTGGACGTCGCGCCGGTGGAGCCTGTCCGGCGCGTCCGGCGGCAGCGCGTCATCCTGACCGGCCTCCAGGCGGAGATCCTCCTCAACGCCGACGGGACGCGGACGCCGGCGGAGCTGGCGCGGGACCTCGGGCGGACGGCGTTCGCCTGCCTCCTCGCCGTCCGCGGCCTCGCCGCGGCGTCGCTGCTGCGCACCGAGGCCCCGGAACCCGAGCCGGCGCGGACCGGGCCCCCGAGCCCCGGGCCGGTGCCGCGGCCGGAGCTCCCGGCCGAGTGGGCGCCGGCCGACCAGGACCTCCTCACCCGGCTCCGGACGGCGCTCGTGGAACTCGGCTGACCGTGTGGACACTGATCGAAAGGCTGACGAAGGTGGCGAAACGAGCGGCGCCGGCGGTGCGGCTGCCGGAGGCCGAGGTGACGGCCGAGCTGAGGACGCTGCGGGCCCGCATCCCGCAGCTCACCGGGACCCTGGTCGCGTCCGCGGACGGCCTGCTCATCGCGCAGGACCTGCCCGAGTCCGTCGAGCCGTCCGGCATGGCGGCCGTGACCGCGACCGGCCTCTCGCTGGCGCACCGCATCGCGCAGACCGCGCACGGCGGCGCGTTCCACGAGGTCGTGATCCGCGGCGTGGACGGCTACGTCGTGATCTACGCCGCGGGGCCGACCGCGTCCCTCACCGTCCTCGCCGGCCCGGCCGTCAACGTCGGACGGCTCCACCTGGAGTCCCGCCCCGCCGCCCGCGCCATCGCCGCGCACCTCGCAGGACCGCGCACCGACCGCACATGACGACCACTGCACACGACAATCATGAAAGGGGAGCACGCATGTCCAACCTGGATCTCGCGCTGAAGGACATGATGGCCATCGACGGGGCGATCGGCGTCGCCGTCGTCGACCACAACAGCGGGATGGCCCTCGGCCAGCTCGGCAGCTCGAAGACCCTCGACCTCCAGGTCGCGGCGGCCGGGAACACCGAGGTCGTCCGGGCGAAGCTCCGCACCATGGAGCAGCTCTCCATCAAGGAGGAGATCGAGGACATCCTCATCAGCATCTCCAGCCAGTACCACGTCATCCGCCCGGTGACCGGACGCAAGGGCAAGGGCCTGTTCCTCTACATGGCGCTGGACCGCGCCCGCGCCAACCTCGCCCTGGCCCGGCACCGCCTCCGCGACATCGAGGAGAACCTGGAGGTCTGACACGCAGGTGCCCGCCGCCCCCGGGCAACGGGGGCGGCGGGCACAAGCCTCCGCGGGCCCTACTTGGTGAGGGTCAGGCCGCGGGCGGGCTGGACGGTCAGCTTGTCGGCGGCCTCGTCCAGGTCGACGAGCACCTCGTCGCCGTCGCGGACCTCGCCGGAGAGGAGCTCGCGGGCGAGCTGGTCGCCGATGGCCGTCTGGACGAGGCGGCGCAGCGGCCGCGCCCCGTACAGCGGGTCGTAGCCGGTCAGCGCCAGCCACTCGCGGGCCGCGTCGCTCACCTTGAGCGTGAGCTGCCGCTCCGCGAGCCGCCTGGCCAGCTGGTCGACCTGCAGGTCAACGATCTTCGTCAGCTCGGCGGTGGACAGCGAGTCGAACAGGATCACGTCGTCCAGCCGGTTGAGGAACTCCGGCTTGAACGAGTTCCGCACCGCGTTCCAGACCGCCTCGCGCTTCGCGCCGTTCTCCAGCGTCGGGTCGACCAGGAACTGCGACCCGATGTTGGACGTGAGGATCAGGATCGTGTTGCGGAAGTCGACCGTGCGGCCCTGGCCGTCGGTGAGCCGGCCGTCGTCGAGGACCTGGAGGAGGATGTCGAACACCTCGGGGTGCGCCTTCTCCACCTCGTCCAGCAGCACCGCCGAGTACGGGCGGCGCCGGACGGCCTCGGTGAGCTGCCCGCCCTCCTCGTAGCCGACGTAGCCGGGCGGGGCGCCGACCAGCCGCGCAACGCTGTGCTTCTCGGAGTACTCGCTCATGTCGATGCGGGTCATCGCCCGCTCGTCGTCGAACAGGAACTCCGCGAGCGCCTTCGCCAGCTCCGTCTTGCCGACGCCGGTCGGGCCGAGGAACAGGAACGAGCCGGTCGGGCGGTCGGGGTCGGAGATGCCCGCGCGGGCGCGGCGGACCGCGTCCGACACCGTGCGGACGGCGGCGGACTGCCCGATCAGCCGCCTGCCGAGCTCCTCCTCCATCCGCAGCAGCTTCGCCGTCTCGCCTTCGAGCAGCCGGCCGGCGGGGATGCCCGTCCACAGCGCGACCACGTCGGCGACGTCGTCGGGACCGACCTCCTCCTTGACCATCGCGTCGCGGTTCTCGGCCGCCTCCGACGCCTCCTCCAGCTGCTTCTCCAGCGCCGGGATCTCGCCGTAGGTGAGCCGCGCGGACGTCTCCAGGTCGCCGTCGCGCTGCGCCCGCTCCGCCTCGCCGCGGAGCTGGTCGATCCGCTCCTTGATCTCGCCGACGCGGTTCAGGCTCGCCTTCTCCTTCTCCCAGCGGGCGACGAGGCCGGTCAGGTGCTCCTGCTTGTCGGCCAGGTCGGCGCGGAGCTTGTCGAGCCGCTGCCGGGACGCCTCGTCGGTCTCCTTGGAGAGGTTCATCTCCTCCATCTTGAGCCGGTCGACGGTGCGCTGCAGCTCGTCGATCTCGACGGGCCGGGAGTCGATCTCCATGCGCAGCCGGGACGCGGCCTCGTCCACCAGGTCGATCGCCTTGTCCGGCAGGTACCGGGACGTGATGTAGCGGTCGGACAGCGTCGCCGCCGCCACCATCGCCGAGTCGTTGATCTGCACCTTGTGGTGCGCCTCGTAGCGGCCCTTCAGCCCGCGCAGGATCGCGATCGTGTCCGCCACGGACGGCTCGCCGACGAAGACCTGCTGGAACCGGCGCTCCAGCGCCGCGTCCTTCTCGATCCGCTCGCGGTACTCGTCCAGCGTCGTCGCGCCGATCATCCGCAGCTCGCCGCGGGCCAGCATCGGCTTCAGCATGTTGCCGGCGTCCATCGCGCCCTCGGCCGCGCCCGCGCCGACGACGGTGTGCAGCTCGTCGATGAACGTGACGACCTGCCCCTCGCTCTCCTTGATCTCGTGCAGGACGGCCTTCAGCCGCTCCTCGAACTCGCCGCGGTACTTCGCGCCCGCGACCATCGCGCCGAGGTCGAGCGACACGAGGCGCTTGCCGCGCAGCGACTCGGGGACGTCCCCCGCGACGATGCGCTGCGCCAGGCCCTCCACCACGGCGGTCTTGCCGACGCCGGGCTCGCCGATGAGCACCGGGTTGTTCTTCGTCCGCCGCGACAGCACCTGCACGACCCGGCGGATCTCCGCGTCGCGCCCGATCACCGGGTCGAGCCGGCCGTCGCGGGCCGCGGCCGTCAGGTCGACGCCGTACTTCTCCAGCGACTGGTAGGTGCCCTCGGGGTTCTCGCTGGTGACGCGGGCGTGCCCGCGCACCTTCTCGAACGCGTCCAGCAGCGCCTGCGGCGTCGCGCCGTGCTCCTTCAGCAGGCCCGCGACGGGGCCGCCGTCGGCCGCCAGCCCGACCAGCAGGTGCTCGGTCGAGACGTAGTCGTCCTCGAGCTGCTCCGCGCGGTGCCCCGCGGTGTTGATGGACCGCTGGAGCTGCCCCGACAGGCGCGGCGTCGCGACCGTCGAGCCCTCCGCCTTCGGCTTGGCGGCGAGCTGCTCCTCGGCCTGCCGCCGGATGACCTGCCAGTCCGCGCCGACGGCCTCCAGCAGCGGGACGGCCGTCCCGTCGGTCAGTCCGATCAGCGCCACCAGCAGGTGCTGCGGCTCCACCTCGGGGTGTCCCTCCGCCGCGGCCCTGCGGACCGCGACCGACACCGCTTCCTGGCTCTTCTGCGTCAGTTTGTAGTCCATGTGTCCCCAGCCCCCGTGTATTGAGAAGCGGTGATATCTAGCTTTAGTCCCGGTTGCGTTCGTGCCAGACCACGACGCTCGTCTGCCTGATCGGCACCAGGTCGGACCCGGGCGTGCCGCCCTGCTCCCCGTGCCGGCGGCGCTGCTGCGCCAGCCGGGCCGCGACGGAACGGGTCGACTCCAGTTCCTTGGCGAGCTCCTCCAGCGCCGCGTGCGCCTTCGCGAGCTCCTCCCGGAGCCGCACGTTGTCGCGCTGCAGCTCCAGGATGTGCTTGATGCCGGACAGGTTGATGCCCTCTTCCTGCGAGAGCCGCTGTATTTCGCGGAGCATCACGATGTCGCGCATCGAGTAGCGGCGGCCCCGTCCCGCCGTCCGGCCCGGGGACACGAGGCCCATCCGGTCGTAGGTCCGCAGCGTCTGCGGGTGCAGCCCGGACAGCTGCGCCGCCACCGAGATCACGTAGACCGGAGTGTCGTCACCGAACGGATCAGTATTCACGGCCCACTCCGTTCACGCGCACCCGGAAGACAACGCCACCTCATGTCGTCACTCCTGCTTGGCCTGCTGGAGGAGGTCCGCGCGGAGGTCGTCGCCGGTGCTCGTCTCGCGCAGCCGGGCGAGGGCCTCCCGCGCCTGGTCGTCGAGCTTCTGCGGGACCTGGACGTCGACGGTGACGAGCAGGTCGCCCTTGGTGCCGTCGCGCCGGGGGGCGCCGCGGCCCTTCACGCGGAACGTGCGGCCGTTCGGGGTGCCCTCCGGCAGGCGCAGCGTCACCGGCTGGCCCTGGAACGTCGGCACCCGGATCTCCGCGCCCAGCGCCGCCTCCGGGAACGTCACCGGGACGGTCAGCGTGAGGTTGTCGCCGCTGCGGCCGAACACCTTGTGCGGGAGCACCTTGATGTTGACGTACAGGTCGCCCTGCGGGCCGCCGTTCTCGCCCGGCGCGCCCTTGCCCTTCAGCCGGATCTTCTGGCCGTCGGCGACGCCCGCCGGGATCCGCGCCTGGATCGTGCGGGTGCCGGTGGCGCGGCCGCTGCCGTGGCAGATCGGGCACGGGTCGTCGACGACGAGGCCCCGCCCGTGGCAGTCCTTGCACGGCTCCTGGAAGCCGAAGTTGCCCAGGTTGCGGGTCTCGTGGCCGGTGCCCTCGCAGTTCGGGCACACCCGCGGCACGGTGCCGGCCTTCGCGCCGGTCCCGCGGCACGCGTTGCAGGCGGCCTCGCTCGTCAGCTTGATCGGCACGGTCACGCCGTTCATCGAGCGGCCGAACGACAGCGTCACCTCGGTCTCGACGTCCGCGCCGCGCCGCGCGCGCCGCGTCGTCCCGGTGGTGCGCCCGCCGCCGCCGCGGCCGAACAGCCCGCCGAACAGGTCGCCGATGCGCTCCCCGGTGCCGCCGGTCTGCGTCCCGCCCCCGGTCTGGCCGAACAGGTCGCCGAGGTCGAACGGGAAGCCGCCGCCGCCCTGCTGGCCGCGGAAGCCGCCCGGCATCGACCGCACCGCGTCGTACTCCTTGCGGCGCTTCTCGTCGGAGAGGACGTCGTACGCCTCGGAGACCTCCTTGAAGCGGTCCTCGGCCTCGGCGTCGCCCTTGTTCGCGTCCGGGTGGTACTTGCGCGCCAGCTTCCGGTACGACTTCTTGATCTCCTCCTGCGAGGCCGTCTTCGCGACACCCAGGACCTTGTAGTAGTCCTTCTCCAGGTAGTCCTTGGTGCTCACGGCGCCCCGCCTTCTGCTATCGCCACTTGCCACATGTCTTCACGTGCCCCGGCGGTCCCGTCCCGGCCGTCGCGGCCGGGACGGGACACCGGGTCCTTCGGGGGGCGTGCCCCCGGATCCCTCGGCGCGGGGCCGGGGATCACTCGCCGTCGCCGCCCGTGTCGCCGCCGCTCTCGCCGCCGGCGTCCGGGTCGGGGTCGGCCACCGCCACGCGCGCGGCCCGCAGTATCCGCTCGCCGATCCGGTAGCCGGGCTGGAGGACGTCCACGACACTCGTCTCGGTCACGTCCGGCGAGAGCGAGTGCATGAGCGCCTCGTGCACGGTCGGGTCGAAGGGCTCGCCCTTCTCGCCGTACTGCTCCAGGCCGAGCTTGCCCGTGATGGCCTCCAGGCTCTCGGCGACGGACCTGAACCCGCCTTGGAGCTCGTCGTGCTCACGGGCGCGGCCGATGTCGTCCAGCACCGGGAGCAGCTCGGACAGCACCTGCCCGAGGGCCTGCTCCCGGACCGCGACCCGGTCGCGCTCGACGCGCCTGCGGTAGTTGTCGTATTCGGCCTTCAGTCGCTGGAGGTCGGCGACGCGCTCCGCGAGCTGCTCCTGCAGCGCGGTGACCTCCTGGTCGGTGGCCTCGGCGCCGTCGTCCGCGGGGGCCTCCGGGGCGGGCGACTCGGCCGCCTGCTCCCGGACTTGCCCCGTTTTGGGATCGATGCGCCGCTTGTCGCGGATCACCGGGCCCTCCTTCTCCTCGCCCTCGTCAGGGGAGGACGTCACGATGCATCACCCTTCGGCTTCTCGTCGTCCACGATCTCGGCGTCGACGACCTCGTCGTCCTGCTGGTCGCCGCCCTGCGCGTCGGCCGTCGGGCCGGCGTCGCCGCCCGGCTGCGCGCCCTCGGGGTTCTGCGCGTACATCGCGGCGCCCATCTTCTGGCTGACCTGCGCGAGCTTCTCGGCGCTGGTCTTGATGGCGTCGACGTCGGTGCCCTCCAGGGCCTTCTTCACCTCGGCGACCGCGTCGTTGACCTCGGTCTTCAGCTCCTCGGGGACCTTCTCGTCGTTCTCCCGCAGGAACTTCTCGGTCGAGTACGCGAGGGTGTCGGCCTGGTTGCGGACCTCGGCCTCCTCCTTGCGCCTGCGGTCCTCCTCGGCGTACTCCTCGGCGTCGCGCATCATGCGGTCGATGTCGTCCTTGGGCAGCGCGCTGCCGCCCGTGATGACCATCGACTGCTCCTTGCCGGTGCCCTGGTCCTTCGCGCTGACGTTCACGATGCCGTTCGCGTCGATGTCGAAGGTGACCTCGATCTGCGGGACGCCGCGCGGCGCCGGCGGCAGACCGGTGAGCTGGAAGGTGCCGAGCTTCTTGTTGTACGCCGCGATCTCGCGCTCGCCCTGGTAGACCTGGATCTCCACGGACGGCTGGTTGTCGTCGGCGGTGGTGAACGTCTCCGACCGCTTGGTCGGGATCGTGGTGTTCCGCTCGATGATCTTGGTGAAGATGCCGCCCTTGGTCTCGATGCCGAGGCTCAGCGGGGTCACGTCCAGCAGCAGGACGTCCTTGACCTCGCCCTTGAGCACGCCGGCCTGGAGGCTGGCGCCGATCGCGACGACCTCGTCGGGGTTGACGCCCTTGTTCGGCTCCTTGCCGGTCATCTCCTTGACCAGGTCGGACACCGCGGGCATCCGGGTCGAGCCGCCGACCAGGACGACCTGGTTGATCTGGTCGACCGAGATGCCGGCGTCCTTCAGCACCGAGTTGAACGGCGCCTTGGTCCGGTCGAGCAGGTCGCTGGTCATCCGCTGGAACTCGGCCCGGGTGAGCTTCTCGTCCAGGTGCAGCGGGCCCTCGCTCGACGCGGTGATGTAGGGCAGGTTGATCTGCGTCTCGGTCGAGCTGGACAGCTCGATCTTCGCCTTCTCCGCGGCCTCGCGCAGCCGCTGGAGGGCCATCTTGTCCTTGCCCAGGTCGACGCCGTTGGCGTTCTTGAACTTCTCGACCAGCCAGTCGACGACCTTCTGGTCCCAGTCGTCGCCGCCCAGGTGGTTGTCACCGCTGGTGGCCTTCACCTCGACCACGCCGTCGCCGACCTCCAGCAGGGACACGTCGAACGTGCCGCCGCCCAGGTCGAAGACCAGGATCGTGGCCTCGTTCTCCTTCTCCAGGTGGTAGGCCAGCGCCGCCGAGGTCGGCTCGTTGATGATGCGCAGGACGTTCAGCCCGGCGATCTGGCCGGCCTCTTTGGTGGCCTGGCGCTGGTGGTCGGAGAAGTAGGCGGGCACGGTGATGACCGCGTCGGTGACGGTCTCGCCCAGGTAGGACTCAGCGTCGCGCTTGAGCTTCTGCAGCACGAACGCGCTCATCTGCTGCGGGTTGAAGTCCTTGCCGTCGATCGTGGTCTTCCAGTCGGTGCCCATCTCGCGCTTGACCGAACGGATCGTCCGGTCGACGTTGGTCACCGCCTGGCGCTTGGCGACCTCGCCCACCAGGACTTCGCCGTTCTTGGCGAAGGCGACGACGGACGGTGTGGTCCGCGACCCCTCCGCGTTCGCGATGACGGTGGGCTCGCCGCCCTCCAGAATCGCGACGACCGAGTTGGTCGTCCCGAGGTCGATGCCGACCGCACGTGCCATGTTCTCGTCCTCCGTCGTTTCCGGTTCTCAGCGTGTTTCCGGTTGTGAACGCCCCCGGTCGCCCCCGGGGTGCGGCCGGTTCGTCGCTGTCCGCCAGGTTGCCCGGCCGGTCCCCCGTTGTCAAATGACTTGAGTCGACCAGGCTCAACTTTGCTGACGTCCTCTACAACAGGACGATTGAGCCACCTATTCCGGTTCCCTACCGGCCGCAAGAAAACGGGATCAGTCGCCACTCCCGCCATGAAGTCGGTCACCCGCTCCGGCGATCGCCTCGTGACGAGTAAGAAGCCGCGGGCCCGGATCATTACCCGGGTGACGGCACCCCCGGACGAAGGGCTCAGACCTTGTCGGATCCCGAAGACGCCGCCCGGTTCACGGCGATCTACGACGCGCACCATCCGCGCGTGCACGCCTACGTCGTGAGCCGGGTCGGCGCGCAGGCCGCCGAAGAGATCACGAGTGAGGCGTTCTGCGTCGCCTGGCGGCGCATCCGCGACCTGCCGGACGAGCCGCTGCCGTGGCTGTTCGGCATCGCCCGCAACCTGCTGCGCGAGTCCTACCGGGCGCGGGGGCGGCAGGACGCGCTGGCCCGCGAGCTGCGGACCTGGGCGGCCGCGCAGCCGCCCGCGGGCGACGTCGCGGAGGCGGTGGCCGAGCGCGCCGGGATGCTGCGGGCGCTGGCGGCCCTGCCCGACGGCGACCGCGAGCTGCTGACGCTCGTCGCCTGGCACGAGCTGTCGCCGGACGAGGCGGCGAAGGTCGTCGGCTGCTCGAAGGCCGCGTTCTATGTGCGGCTGCACCGCGCCCGGCGCCGCCTGGAACGCGCGCTCGCCGCCGAGTCGCGGGCGCCAGGCCCGGTCGCGGCGCGCGCCCCCTCCATGATCACTCCGAAGAAGAAGGCGGTCCGATGAAGCACGACGTGATGACGGCGCTGTCCGCGGCGCGGCCCGAGCAGCTCGACCCCCCGGCCGACCCGGCCGCGGCCCGCGCCCGCCGGGAACGCGACCTGGGCCGGGCGCTCCGGGCGGACCCGGCGGCGGCGCCCGCCGCGGGACGGGCGCGGGGGCGCCGTCCGGTCCGCTGGGCGGTCATCGGCACGGGCATCGTCTCGGCGGGCGCCGCGGCGGCGATCGCGGTCTCGGCCGTCGGGCCCGGGGCGCCCGAGGGCGGTGACCCCGGAGGCGGTCCGGGCGAGATCAGCCTCGGCAAGGAGGCCGTGCTGGTCGCGGCGGAGAACGCGGCGAAGCAGGAGATCGGCGAGTACTGGTTCTCCGATGACGTCGCCGGTCAGTCCTACGTCGTCCGGGGCGGGACGGGCACGTACGTGATGGTCGGCGCGTACACGGAGTCCTTCCGGTGGGCGGGGGCCGAGCCCGGCTCGGCCTCGGGCAGCGCCTGGCGCATGCTCCCGGCCCGGCCGCAGACCCCGCCGGACGCGGCGGCGTGGCGGAAGGCCGGATCCCCGGCGAAGATCAGGGCGTGGTCGGGCGACAAGTGGCTCACGCTGAACACCGCGGAGAATACGGCGTGGAAGGCGGACCATTCCGACGCTTCCGGCGGTGGCCGGTGGTACGGCCGCATGACCACCGAGGAGGTGCAGAACCTGCCGGCGGACCCGAAGAAGCTCACCGAGCGGTTCCTGACCTCCGAGGCGATGCAGTGGCGCGCGGCGGGAGCGCCGTCGCCGGAGAAGCTCAACGAGATGGAACGCGCGCGCGGGCCGCTCCCCGAGCACGAGTTCGACTCCTTCGCCAAGCTCGGCGCGGTCGGCGGGCTCATCGCGAACTCGCCGGTCCCGCCGGACGTGCGCGCCGGGCTGATCCGGGCGGCGACCGCGCTGCCCGGGGTGGAGGCGATCGGGGAGGCGACCGACCCGCTCGGCCGCAAGGGCGTCGCGCTGGCGTCCGAGAGCAGGACCGTCGAGGTCACCGGCGACTCCGGCACGCCGCCTGAGCAGCGGGGCACGTACATGGCCCGCAAGGAGCTCATCTTCGACAAGGCCACGGGCGCGGTGCTGGCCTCGCAGTACGTGCTGACCAAGCCCGGCGGCCCCTACAAGGACCGTGCGCGCGGGTTCGTCATCGACTACATGGCCGTCCGCGACACGGGCTGGACCGACGCCAAGCCGCAGCCTCCCGCGAAGCTGCCTCACTGACCCGGGGCAGGCCCCCGTCCGGCACTCCGGACGGGGGCCTCCCGGTGGTTCGTCAGGCGGTGAGGTCGGCCGGGGACGTGCCGGCGTGGGTCAGCGGCAGGCCGAGGGCGGCGCGTTCGGTGAGCCAGGCGCTCGGGCGGTAGCGCGGGTCGCCGGTGGAGGCGTGCAGGCCGCGCAGGATCGCCAGGACGCGGCCGGCCCCGGCGTGCTCGCCCCATTCCAGCGGACCGCGGGGGTAACCGAGACCGAGCCGGACGGCGGTGTCGATGTCCCCGGGGAGGGCGAGCCGCTGCTCGGCGATCCCGCAGCCGACGTTCACGATCGCCGCGAGGAGCCGCTGAGCGACGGGCGCATGGACGTCCCTCACGACGGTGACGGCCCGTCCTGTGGCGGCGAGGGCCGCGAGGCCGGCTCGCCCTGTCTCCTTGTCGAGCCCGGGATGCACGGCCACAGTCAGACGGGTGAAGAACCCACCGAACGGGTCAACGCCCAAGGTGCGCTCTACGGGAAGGTCTTCGGCAATGGCGGTCTCGACCGTGCTCCGCCCGAGCGGTGCGACGAGCACGACCGCTCGGCCGGACGGACGCTCACCGGACTCCACCTCGGCCCCGGACGTCGACAGCAATGCCCCAAGCTCCTCGCGGACATCGCCGTGCACCCAGATGGGACGAGCCTCCACATCCGGGGCCGTGACCTCGGGCGGCTCCTGCTTGGCACCGTCCACGTACTTGTAGAAGCCCTCGCCGGTCTTGCGCCCGTACAGGCCCGCCTCGACGCGAGCCCGCCCGATCCTGGACGGACGGAACCGCGGTTCCGTGTAGAAACCCGTCCAGATCGACTCCATTACTGGGTGCGACACGTCCAGCCCCGTGAGGTCGAGCAGTTCGCAAGGCCCCATCTTCAGGCCGAGGACGTCCCGCGCGATGCGGTCGATGTCAACGGGCTCGGCGACACCCTCGGACAGGATCTGCAACGCCTCTGTCGTCAGCCCGCGCCCAGCGTGGTTGACCAGGAACCCAGGCGCGTCTGGTGCGAGGACGGGTTCGTGACCGAGACGCCTCACCAGGTCGATCAGCGCGTCCGGAATCCACTCGGCAGTGCGCGCCCCTGGGATCACCTCGACGAGGCGCATCAACGGCACGGGGTTGAAGAAGTGGAGGCCCGCCACACGGGACGGGTCGTTCAGCACGGCCGCGATCGACGTGACCGGCAGCGAACTGGTGTTGGTGACAAGGATCGTGTGCTCGGGGCAGACCTTCTCCAGGGTCGAGAACAGCTCACGCTTGGTCTCGATGTCCTCCCGGACGGCCTCGATGACGAGATCGCACTCCTGGAAAGGCGTCATCGGCTCGCCGACCGGCTGCAGCCGCTCCTTCGCCGCGGCGGCGTCCTCGGCGGTCATCCGGCCCTTCGCCACGAGCTTGTCGAACATCCCGCCGATGTGGACGACCGCGCCCCGCACCGCCTCCGCGCGCACGTCGGCGATCTCCACGGTCAGCCCGCCCGCCGCCGCGAGCTGCGCGATGCCGCGCCCCATCACCCCGGCGCCGATCACCCGGACCGTCCGCACGTCCCGGGCCCAGTGCCCCGCGCCTTCCGCCGCGCCTTCCGCCATGCCGCCTCCTCCGTCCCACGGGCCGGGCCGGTGGCCGCGCCCCGGCACGATAGTAGGCGCGGCCTCCACGGCCACCGGCGCCGCACCGGAGGATCAGTCGTCGTTCCCGCCGTCGTCGTTGCCCCCGTCGTCGTCGTTCCGGTCGTCCTGCTGGTCGCGGTCACCGTCCTGGTCCCCGCCGTCGTCGCCGTTCTCGCCGCCGCCGCACCCGGCCGTCACGACGGCGGTCGCCCCGACCACCCCGGCCAGCGCGGCGGCCGGGGCCGCCGGCGTCAGGAACGCCAGCGCCGCGACCAGCATCTTCAGCATCTTCGTCGCCATGCCCGCCCTCTCCGATGATCTCCGCGTCCCGGGACCGGGACGCCCCCGCCGGGTGCTACCCCGGCCGCGGTCCCCCTCACCGAAGGGGCCCGCATCCGAATGCTCCGCCAGACGGAAGCCCCTACGCCACCGATCCGGACGAACCGCATAACCTGCCAAGTGCGCCAGACGTCGAGTTGAGGAGCATCCATGCGTGAAGCGGTCGTCTGCGAGCCGCTGCGTACCCCGATCGGCCGGTTCGGCGGGGTCCTGAAGTCCGTCCCGCCCGTCGAGCTCGCCGCGACCGTCATCCGCGCGCTCGTGGAGCGCGCCGGCCTGCCCGGCGACGCGGTCGACGAGGTGATCCTCGGCCACTGCTACCCCTCGGCCGACGCCCCCGCCATCGGACGCGTCGCCGCGCTCGACGCCGGGCTGCCCATCGAGGTCGGCGGCACCCAGCTCGACCGGCGCTGCGGGTCCGGGCTCCAGGCCGTCCTCGACGCCGCCATGCAGGTCCAGCTCGGCGTCAGCGACGTCGTCATCGCGGGCGGCGCGGAGAGCATGAGCAACGCGCCCTTCTACACGACGCAGGCGCGCTGGGGCGTGCGCGGCCCGTCCCTCGAACTGCACGACGCGCTCGCCCGCGGCCGCGTCACCGCGGGCGGCGCCGGCTACCCGGTGCCCGGCGGGATGCTGGAGACCGCCGAGAACCTGCGGCGCGAGTACGGCATCGGCCGCGAGGAGCAGGACGAGCTGGCCGTGCGCTCGCACCAGCGCGCCGTCGCGGCGCAGCAGTCCGGGGTGTTCGACGAGGAGATCGTCCCGGTGACCATCCGGTCGCGCAAGGGCGACACCGTGGTCGACACCGACGAGCACCCCCGCCCCGGCACGACGGTCGAGGGGCTGGCGAAGCTCCGTCCCGTCCTCGGGAAGTCCGACGACCAGGCCACGGTCACCGCGGGCAACGCCAGCGGCCAGAACGACGCGGCGGCCGCGTGCGTCGTCACCACGCCCGAGCGCGCCGCCGAACTGGGCCTGCGCCCGCTGGTGCGGCTCGTCTCCTGGGCACGCGCCGGCGTCCCGCCCCGCACCATGGGCATCGGTCCCGTCCCGGCCACCGCCAAGGCACTGGACCGGGCGGGCCTCACCCTCGCCGACATCGACCTCATCGAACTGAACGAGGCGTTCGCCGCCCAGGTCCTCGCCGTCACCCGCGAATGGGACCTGAAGGACGCCGACTGGGGCCGCGTCAACGTCCACGGCTCCGGCATCTCCCTAGGCCACCCCGTAGGCGCCACGGGAGCCCGCATCCTCGCCACCCTCGCCCGCGAGATGCACCGCCGCGAAGCCCGCTACGGCCTGGAAACGATGTGCATCGGCGGCGGCCAGGGCCTCGCAGCAGTATTCGAAAAGGTCTGACCAACCACCCGCATCCGCACCCCACGGGTCCTGCGGCCGGAGCGAGCGCAGGTCGCAGGACGCGCCGGGCGGAGCGGGGGTTTCAGGGGGTCGCCCCCTGGGCTAGTAAGGGTTCCGACCCGTCTGGGCTATCAGCTGGTCCAGGGCGGGGGCGGTTTCGGGGATGTCCACCGGTGGGCCGAAGAGGCCCTCGATGCCCTTGCCGCCGCTCTGCTCGACGGCCGGTGCGACGAAGGCGAGGCAGGTGTCGATCTCGTCCTTGCCCGCGTCGTAGGGCTGGCCGCTGGCGCGGGCGACGTCCCAGCCGTGCACGACCAGTTCGTTCATCGCGACATGGCCGGCCTCCTCACCGGACATGTCCACGCCGCCCGCCTGGGTGGTGCCCTCCCAGGCTTCGGGGGAGCGCCAGGCGGCCGCGAGTGCGGCGAGCCGCTCGGGGAAGAGGGTGCGCCAGTCCGGGGGGAGGTTCGCCGCGTCGGCGGACGGCGGCTGCGACGGTCCGTCCGGGAACCGCTTGTCGGCCGCCCAGGTGAACGCCAGGCTCAGCCCGTCGATGTGCTCGATGAGCGCGCCGAGCGGCATGCCGGGGCACGGGGTGGGTGCGGTGAGCTGGTCGTCGCGGACGCCCGCGAGCAGTTCGGCCATCCGCCGGGCGGCGGGTGTGAGGTCGGGCTTCGAGGTCATGTGGGCACCTCCGTTGTACGGTCCGGTGGCGTTCGGCGGGCCGGTCCCCGCCCGCGGATATGGACTCGTGGTCCGGCCCGTACTCATCGCCCCGGTGCCCGGCGATATGCGGAATCCATAAGGTATGGGGGACGTGACGTAACGCGGGACGGTTCGCGAATGGTCTCCGGATCGCCGTACTGTGGGCTGACCTGCGAATGTGACGCATAAACTACTACCGAGTAGTATTCGGGCCCCGGATGAAGCGCAGTCTGTCGCGAGCCCTACGCTGACTGCCATCGCCCGTACCCCAGGAGGACGGAACAGTGTTCTGGATCACGTTGGTCATTGGGCTCGCCGGAACGGCGGTCGCTCTGGCGCTCGCCGGTCGGCGGGTGCTGTTCCTGTATCAGATCGCCAAGAGCGGCCAGCCCGACCCCGAACGGACGCTGCAGGTCAAGCGGGACCCCAAGAGCGCGGTCGAGGGTCAGGCCGTCGAGGTCTTCGGGCAGCGCAAGCTGCTGAAGTGGACCATCGCCGGCGCCGCGCACTTCGCCGTCATGTGGGCGTTCTTCCTCCTGGCGACCGTCTACGGGGAAGCGGCCGTCCAACTGCTGTTCGGGCTTGAGGCGCACATTCCGTTCCTGCAGACCTGGGGGCCGATCGGCTTCGTGCAGGACACCATCGCGCTCGCCTGCCTCGCCGGCCTGATCACTTTCACGGCCATCCGCGTCAAGAACTCGCCGAAGCGGATCGGCCGCCAGTCCCGGTTCAAGGGCTCGCACCTGTCCGGCGCCTGGATCACGCTGTTCATGATCTTCAACGTGATCTGGACGATGTTCTTCTTCCGCGGCGTCGAGGTCGCCCGCGACAACTTCGGCTACGGCGGGGCCGCCTACTTCTCCCACCTCACCGGCAACCTCTTCGAGGGGATGAGCGACAGCACCCTCGAGGTCCTGGAGTCGGTCGGCCTGCTGCTGCACATCGGCGTCGCGCTCGTCTTCCTGGTGTTCGTCGTCCACTCCAAGCACCTGCACATCTTCCTGGCGCCGCTGAACGTCATGTTCAAGCGCCGCCCGGACGGCCTCGGCGCCGCGCAGCCGATGATGTCGGGCGGCAAGCCGCTCGACTTCGAGGAGGCCGACCCCGACGAGGACGTCTTCGGCCGCGGCAAGATCGAGGACTTCACCTGGAAGGGCTTCCTCGACATGGCGACCTGCACCGAGTGCGGTCGCTGCCAGTCGCAGTGCCCCGCCTGGAACACCGGCAAGCCGCTGTCGCCGAAGATGCTCGTCCTCGAACTGCGCGACCACGCGCTCCACAAGGCGCCCTACATGGTCGCCTCAGAGGAGCAGCGTGCGGCCTTCACCGACGAGCAGAAGCTCGCCATGGAGGTGGACAAGGCGCTCGTCGGCGACGACGGCGTCATCCACCCGGACGTCCTGTGGTCGTGCACCAACTGCGGCGCCTGCGTCGAGCAGTGCCCGGTCGACATCGAGCACATCGACCACATCCTGGACATGCGCCGCTTCCAGGTGATGATCGAGTCCTCGTTCCCGTCCGAGGCCGGCGTCATGCTGAAGAACCTCGAGAACAAGGGCAACCCGTGGGGCATGTCCGAGATGAAGCGCCTCGAATGGATCGAGGAGCTGGACTTCGAGGTCGAGGTCGTCGACGACAAGCTCCCCGAGGAGACCGAGTACCTGTTCTGGGTCGGCTGCGCCGGCGCCCTGGAGGACCGCGCCAAGAAGACCACCAAGGCCGTCGCGGAGCTGCTGCACATCGCGGGCGTCAAGTTCGCCGTCCTCGGCCCCATGGAGGCGTGCACCGGTGACCCGGCCCGCCGCCTCGGCATGGAGTTCGTCTTCCAGATGCTCGGCCAGCAGAACGTCGAGACGCTGAACGACGCGGGCGCGAAGAAGATCGTCGCGACCTGCCCGCACTGCTTCAACACCCTCGCCAACGAGTACCCGCAGATCGGCGGGAACTACGAGGTCGTCCACCACACCCAGCTCCTCGCGCACCTGGTCGAGGAAGGCAAGCTCACCCCGGTCACGCCGATCGAGGAGAGCATCACCTACCACGACCCCTGCTTCCTGGGCCGGCACAACAAGGTCTACAAGCAGCCGCGCGACATCATGGCGACCGTCCCCGGCGTCAAGACGCAGGAGATGCACCGCCACAAGGACCGCGGCTTCTGCTGCGGCGCCGGCGGCGCGCGGATGTGGATGGAGGAGCGCATCGGCAAGCGCATCAACACCGAGCGCGTGGACGAGGCGCTGGAGACGAACCCGGACACCGTGTCCACCGCGTGCCCGTTCTGCCTGGTCATGCTGGGCGACGCCATCAACGAGAAGAAGAACTCGGGCGACGCCAAGGAGTCGCTGGAGGTCGTGGACGTCTCCCAGCTCCTGATCCGCTCCGTCAAGGGCGAAGGCACCGCCCCCGAGAAGGAGGCGGTCGCCGCCGAGTAGCGGTCGCGCGCAGCCACAAAGGACCCCCGGCCGAGGCCGGGGGTCCTTCGCGTTGCGCGGTCGGCGGGGCGGTGCGCGGTCAGCGGGGCGGTTCGGGCGGCAGGACGGCGCCGGTCGCCGCCTCGGGCTCCGCCACCGCGGCCGACGTGATGTCCATGCCGCCGTCCAGCTCACCGTCCGCGCCGCCCTCCAAGACGGGCGGGACGGCGACCAGGACCTCGTGCAGCCCGTGCAGCATCCACGGAGGCAGGATCTCCCGGCGGACGAGGTCTTCGGTGGAGGTGAAGGGGCCCTGCGCCGTCCGGGCCAGGACGAGCAGCTTCGCGTGGTACGGGTCCAGGCCGGGCAGCGCGGACAGCAGCCCCTCCGGCGCCGAGTTGACGTCGACGAGGCCCCCGTCGTCGAACTTGCGGGGCAGGTCGGGACGGCCGATGCGCAGCCGGTGCGCGATCGACGGGTAGTGCGTCACCAGGGAGCGGGCCTGCTCGCGGCGGACCCGGCGCTCGATCAGCGGGACGCCGGGCGCCCCCGCCTCGCCGGCGAATCCGGGCCCGGTCGGCCCCGCGGTGAGGATGGCGAGGTGGACGGCACCGCCGAACACCGTGCCCAGCAGCGAGATGCCGAGCGGCAGGTCCCACCAGGTCGTCCGCTCCACGTCGGTCAGGTCCACGGCCACGAAGCAGAGGACCGTCAGCGCGAGGTAGCCGACCGCCGCCAGCGCGAGGGGGAGGCTGCGGCGGCGCGCCGCGAAGTAGGTGACGGCGGCCCACGTCACGGTTCCGAAGCTGAGCAGCGGGAGCGACACCAGGATGGCCCGAAGCGGCCACGGGAGCCGCCGCGCCGCGGGCATGGCCATCGGGTGCGCGAAGGGCGGCGCCGGGCCCGGCGGAGGGAACCGGGGCATCGCGGGAGCATCGGGGAAGCGCGGCCCGGGCACGCCTCCAGGGGGCACCGGCAGGACGCGCGGCTCCCGGGGCGGCGGCACCGCCTGGCTGGTCGCCTTGCTCGGCTGCGGCGCCGGCCGGTCGGGTGGCGGCGGCGCCCCGCCCCGCTTCTCCGCGGCGGGCAACGCCAGCGCGGGATCGGCGCGCAGGATGCTCACGTGCAGGTTCTGGAGCCGCTCCCCCGGCTCGACGCCGAACTCCTCGGCGAAGAAGTCGCGTGCGTCCCGGTAGGCGGCCAGCGCCTCCGCCTGCCTGCCGCACCGGTACAGCGCCAGCATCAGCTGGTGGCGGAACCCCTCCCGGAGCGGGAACTCGCCGACCAGCCGGATCAGCTCGGGCACCAGTCGCGCGTGCTCCCCCAGCTCCAGGCCGATCTCGGCGGACGCCTCCAGCGCCGCCGCGCGCTCCTCGTCGAGCCGCTCCCGCGCCGCGTCGAAGAACGACCCGGTCAGCCCGGCCAGCGCCGTGCCGCGCCACAGCGTCAGCGCCTCCCGTAACTCCGCCGCCGCCCGCGCCCCGTCACCGGCCGCCCGCACGGCCAGCGCCGCCCGCACCCGCTTCTGGAAGAGCTCGGCGTCCAGGCCGCCGTGCGGGACGTTCAGGGCGTACCCCGCGCCGCTCCGCGTCAGCAGCCGCCCCGGGGCGCGCGGCGAGCGGTCGGGTTCGAGGACGCGCCGCAGCCCGGCGATGTACTTCTGGACGACGTTCGCGCCGTTGTCGGGAGGCTCGTCCCCCCACACCGCCGTCACGATCGAGGAGGTCGGGACGGGCCGGTTCGGCGACAGCAGCAGCACGGCGAGCACCGCCCGCTGCTTCCCGGGGCCGAGGTCGAGCTCCCTCCCGTCCCGCCACGCGGACGGCCGGCCGAGGATCTCGAAGCGCAGTGACGAGGTTCCGCCCGGCAGCGTGACCACCTCCGCTCACCGTCCGGTGCGCCGCCGTTCCCGGCGCCGCGGCAGGGCTCCCGCAGTCCCGCCGCAGTGATCGCAGCATACCGACCGCGGCTCCGCGCCGTTCCGGCGCCGACTTGACATCGGGGCCATCGTCCTGCCCGGTTTCGGCAGCGTCCAGCGGCGTGTCAGGACGCGGGTAGGGGGTTGCGGCGGGGTCACCCTGGTAAGACCCAGGGATGGTCGTGCTCGTCTCCCTCCTCGCGTTCCTGACGACCCTCGCCGGGGGCCTCGCGGCGATGCGGGTGCGCGACAACCGGCACCTCGCCCTCGGGCTGGCCGGCGGCCTGATGCTCGGGATCGTCGCGTTCGACCTGATCCCCGAGTCGCTGGAGCTGACGCGGCACTCCCCGTTCGGCGTCCCCGCCCCCATGATCGGTTTCGCGGCGGGGTTCCTGCTGCTGCACGTCGTGGAGCAGGCCGTGTCGATCCACCGGGCCCACGAGCACGAGTACGCCCCGCACGTGCACGTCCACGCGCACGCCGGCGGATCCGCGGGGCTGGTCACCGCGTCCGCGCTCGTCGTGCACAGCCTGATGGACGGCGTGAGCATCGGCCTCGGCTTCCAGTCCGGGACCGAGGTGGGGACCTTCGTCGCCCTCGCCGTGATCGTGCACAAGTTCGCGGACGGGTTCAACACCGTCACCGCCGCGTCGCTGAACCGCGCCGACCGGCGGCCCGCCGTCGTGCTGCTGTTCGCCAATGCCACCGCCCCGATCGCCGGGGCCGCGCTGGGCACGGTCGTCCGGGTACCCGACGCCGTCCTGGGCCCGTACCTCGGCGGCTTCGCCGGCGTCCTGCTCTACCTGGCCGCCGCCGAGATCCTGCCGGAGGCCCACAGCGGCCACCCCCGCGTGATGACCCTGTGCGCGACCGGACTCGGCCTGGCGGCCGTCCTGTTCATCGTCAGCCTGGCCCATTGAGGACACGGGGAAAGGCCCCGCAAGCAAAGGCAGAGGGCCGTCCGGGAGCACCCGGACGACCCTCTGTCGCCTTGGGAACGAACGTCCCCGGAGGAAATCAGCCCGTCATGGACTGCGCGAACTCGGCGTTGGACTTCAGCCACTCGTCCACGGCCTCGTCGGGCTTGCCCTTGTACTTGTTCTCCATCAGGTCCTCGAGCGTCCCGAGCTGCTCGTCGGTCATCCGGAACTTCTTCAGCCAGCCGGTGACGTCCTGCTGGTCCTCGGAGAAGCCCTCACGGGCGACGGTGTAGATGCCGTCGGGCTTGCCCATCGCGCCCTTCGGGTCCTTCAGGTCGCGGATGGGGTACTTCGAGTAGGCCCAGTGCGGGCGCCACAGCGTGACGACGATGTCCTTCTTGGCGTTCACGGCCTTGTCCAGCTCGGTGAGCATGGCCGCGGTCGAGGACGTCGTCACCGTGAACTCGTCCTTGAGGCCGTACGCGGGGAGCATCTCCTCCTGCGACACCCGGTACAGGCCGGAGCTCTTCTCGATGCCGATGATCTTGCCGTCGTAGGTGCCGCCCTTGCCCTTGAGGTCCTCGAGCGACTGCAGCGGCGAGTACTCCGGCACCGCGATCGTCAGCGGCGCCGAGTCGTACCAGGCGCTGACCTTCTCCAGCTTGTCGCCGTACTGCTTCCAGTAGTCCTCGTGGGTGCCCGGCAGCCAGGCGTCGAGGAACAGGTCCACGTCGCCCTTGGCCATGCCCGCGTACAGCGGCCCGGTGTCGAGGGTCTTGACCTCGACGTTGTAGCCCTTGTCGGTCAGCAGCCGCTTCCACAGCTGCGTCGCGGCCTCACCCTCGGCCCAGCCGGCGACCATGCCGATCGTGATGTTCTTGTCGGTTTCGCCCCCGCCGGAGCCCGAGTCGGAGTCACCGCATCCCGCGGCGGTCAACGCCAGCGTCAGCGACATGGCCGCGACGGCCAGACCCTTGAACTTGAAGCGCATTCCCGTCCTTTCGTAGACGTGCATGTGGAGCTGGGGGAGCGGTGAGTCAGCCGACGAGCTCGGCCTCCCGGTCGGCCACGGGGGCCGCCGTGCCGGGGGTGGCCGTCCCGCGGCCGTTCCTGCCGCGCGCGAACAGCGCGCGAAGCATGCTCGGGCCGTGGCCCAGGGCGCCGGTGAGGCGGTCCAGGTAGATGGCCAGGATGACGACCGCGATTCCGCCCTCGAACCCCTTGGCGACGTCCACCCGGTTGATGCCCTCCAGCACCACCCCGCCGAGGCCGCCCGCGCCGACCATGCCCGCGATGACGACCATCGACAGCGACAGCATGATCAGCTGGTTGATGCCGGCCATGATCGACGGCATGGCCAGCGGGATCTGGATCCGGGTGAGGATCCGGTTCGGCGGCGTGCCGAACGCCTCGCCCGCCTCGACCATCTCCGGGTCGACGCCGCGGATCCCGAGCTCGGTCAGCCGCACCCCCGGCGGCATCGAGAAGATCACGGTGGCGACCACGCCCGGGACGGCCCCGATGCTGAAGAAGAAGATCGCCGGGATCAGGTAGACGAACGCCGGCATCGTCTGCATGAAGTCCAGGACCGGCCGCACGATGCGGCTCACCACGTCGCTGCGCGCCGCCGCGATCCCGATCGGCACCGACAGCACCGTGGACACCGCCGCCGCCACGATCACCAGCGCCAGCGAGTCCATCGAGTCCTTCCACAGCTCCATGCTCTCGATGAGCGCGAAGCCGAGGATCGTGAACACGCTGAGCTTCCAGCCGCTCACCAGCAGCGCCAGCAGCGCCAGGACCAGCGCCAGCACGATCGGCGGCGGACCCGTCAGCACGCTGGTCAGCGCGTCCACCGACGCCTGTATCGCCGACCCGATCCCGTCGAACAGCCACGACAGGTTGTCGGTGCACCAGCTCACCAGGTTGTCGAACCACTCGCCGATCGGCGCGCGGGGCAGTTCGATCGCGAGCACGTCACTCGTCAACGCCACTGCCCTCCTTCGTCAGCGCCAGCTCCGGCTCCTCGTGGACGACCTCGTCGAGGTGCGAGTTGATCGATCCGAGCGCCGCCAGCAGCGTCACCCGGGGGATGACGCCGACCAGTGTGCCCTCCTCGTCCGCGACCGGTACCGGCAGGTCGCTCTCGGCGACCCTGACGAACAGATTCGCCACCGGCGTGTCGGGCGCCACGGGCTCGGGGTCCTCCGGGTCGATCAGGCCGTCGAGCGTCGCGACGTTGTCCTGGACCGCGTCCGCTATCACCGTGGCGCGGACCCGCCCGATCAGCTTCCGGTCCCGTCCGATCACGAAGGCCGCGGAGGTCTGGTGCTCGCGCATCGTGCGCAGCGCCGTCCGGGGGCCCGTCGTTGACAGTACCGTGACCAGCGGTTTCTCCATAACCGAGGCCGCCGTCAGCACCCTGGTACGGTCCACGTCCGCCACGAACTGCGCGACGTAGTCGTTGGCCGGGTCGGTGAGGATCTCCTCGGCCGTCCCGATCTGCACGATCCGGCCCTCCCGCATCACCGCGATGCGGTCGCCGATGCGCATGGCCTCGTTCAGGTCGTGGGTGATGAAGACGATCGTCTTGCCGAACCGCTCCTGCAGATCCAGCAGCAGGTCCTGGACCTCCCGGCGGATCAGCGGGTCGAGCGCGCTGAACGCCTCGTCCATCAGGATCAGCGGGGTACCGGACGCCAGCGCCCGGGCGAGCCCGACGCGCTGCTTCATACCGCCCGACAACTGCCCGGGGACTTTGTCCTCCCAGCCTTCGAGGCCGACCAGTTTGAGGAACTCCCGGGCCGTCTTCTCGCGTTCTTCCTTCGGGACGCCGCGCACCTCCAAGGCGTACGCGGCATTCGCCAGAACCGTCCGGTGCGGGAAGAGCGCGAAGTGCTGGAAGACCATGCTGACCTTGTTCTGCCGCAGGGTCCGCAGCGCCTTCGGCGACATCTTCGCGATGTCCTGGCCGTCGATCTCGACACTGCCGGACGTGACCCCGAGCAGGCCGTTCAGCATCCGGATGAGCGTGGACTTGCCGGACCCCGACAGGCCCATGACCACGAAGATCTCACCCTCGCGGACCTCGAACGTGGCGTCCACCACCGCCGGGGTGACCCCGAGGTCACGGATGGCCTTGAGATCGGCTCCCGCCTTGAGCTTCCGTTGGGCCTCGGCCGTCTTACGGCCGAAGAGCTTGGTGACGCTTTCCGCGCGGAGTACTGACACGATCTCCTTCCGGGTTCCCACTGCCGGTCGTGGCGCGGAAACGGGTCGCCCTATCCGTCCAGGCGCCCGGACGAGACGACCTCACACAAAGAGATCGTCAACCAGACGCCAAACCAGTGCGTCGCCCGAAACTACCCGTTCAGAGAACATGTTTCATCTTTTGGTGCTTTCCGTCACATCCAGGTCACGAATCGAGCACGTCTTACACCTTCGTCCGATGAAAGTTGAGGTAGGAGCGCGATGGCGTGGGCCCGCGCTGGTCCTGGTACCGCGACCCGTACCGCGCCGCCCCATAGGGGTACTCCGCCGGCGAGCTCGTCCGGAACAGGCACATCTGCCCGATCTTCATCCCCGGCCACAGCTTGATCGGCAGCGTCGCCACGTTCGACAGCTCCAGCGTCACGTGCCCCGCGAACCCGGGATCGATCCACCCGGCCGTCGAGTGCGTGAGCAGCCCCAGGCGCCCCAGACTGGACTTCCCCTCCAGCCGCGCGGCGAGATCGTCCGGCAACCCGAACACCTCGTACGTCGAGGCCAGCACGAACTCCCCGGGATGCAGCACGAACGGCTCGTCGGCCTCCACCTCCAGCAGCCGCGTCAGATCCGGCTGCTCCACAGACGGATCGATGTGCGGATACTTGTGGTTCTCGAACACCCTGAACCACCGGTCCAGCCGGACGTCCACACTGGACGGCTGAACCATCCCCGGCTCATACGGGTCGATCTTCACCCGCCCAGACTCGAGCTCGGCCCTGATGTCACGATCGGAGAGCAGCACGCCAGAAAAGCTATCCCACCCAACCCCCAC
>NZ_SMKB01000072.1:0-30571 GCF_004348575.1 Actinomadura sp. 7K534 | reverse complement strand
GCTCAAGTCATGGCGGATCCTGCGCAAGCTGCGCTGCAGCCCGAGCAAGGCCGGCCACATCGTCAAGGCCATCGCCGCCCTGCAGAATCACCGCGTCGCCCAGGCAGCACGGGGATGAAATGGGTTCAATGCCCGTGGCGGGCGGGCCGGATCGGCCTCCGGTTGGTAGACATGGGGGAAACCAAGCGAATGAAGCCGACCAAGGAGTTCATGTGGCAGGCAACCTCACGCGCGATGAGGCGCGGGAACGGGCCCGGCTGCTCACCGTCGAGTCGTACACGGTCGACCTGGACGTGACGACGGGTGAGGAGGGTTTCGGTTCCACCACCGTGATCCGGTTCGGCTGCGCGGAGGCCGGCGCGTCCACGTTCGCCGACTTGCACGGCGCCACCGTGCGGGAGGCGACGCTGAACGGCAAGGCCCTCGATCCCTCGTCCTATGACGCCGAGAAGGGCCGCCTGCCGTTGCCGGATCTGGCCGCGGACAACGAGCTCCGGGTCGTGGCCGACTGCACGTACTCCCGCTCCGGTGAGGGCCTGCACCGCTTCGTGGACCCGGTCGACGGCGGCGTCTACCTGTACTCGCAGTTCGAGACGGCCGACGCGCACCGCATGTTCACGTGCTTCGACCAGCCCGACCTGAAGTCCACGTTCGAGTTCACGGTGCAGGCCCCCGCGGACTGGGAGGTCGTCACCAACGAGGCCCCCGCCTCGGCCGAGGGCGGCACGTGGCGCTTCCCGCCGACGCCGCGGATGTCCACCTACATCACCGCGCTCGTCGCCGGGCCGTACCACGTCGTCCGCGACGAGTACCGCCGCGAGGACGGCTCCGTCATCCCCCTCGGCGTGTTCTGCCGCGCGTCGCTGGCCGAGCACCTCGACGCCGACGCGATCGTGGACGTCACCCGCCGCGGGTTCGGCTACTTCGAGAAGGTCTTCGGCCGGGAGTACCCGTTCGGCAAGTACGACCAGCTGTTCGTCCCCGAGTTCAACGCGGGCGCGATGGAGAACGCGGGCGCGGTCACGTTCCTGGAGGACTACGTCTTCCGGTCGCGGGTCACCGACGCGGCCTACGAGCGGCGCGCCGAGACGATCCTGCACGAGATGGCGCACATGTGGTTCGGCGACCTGGTCACCATGCGCTGGTGGGACGACCTGTGGCTGAACGAGTCGTTCGCCACGTACATGAGCGTCCTGTGCATGGCCGAGGCCACCGACTGGACCTCGGTGTGGACGACGTTCGCGAACCTGGAGAAGGCGTGGGCGTACCGGCAGGACCAGCTGCCGTCCACCCACCCGATCGCCGCCGACATCCCCGACATCCGCGCCGTCGAGGTCAACTTCGACGGCATCACCTACGCCAAGGGCGCTTCCGTCCTGAAGCAGCTCGTGGCCTATGTCGGCCTCGACAACTTCCTGGAGGGCGTCCGGCGCTACTTCGACCGGCACGCGTGGGGCAACACCGTCCTGACCGACCTGCTGGGCGCGCTGGAGGAGATGTCCGGCCGCGACCTCGCCGCCTGGTCGAAGGAGTGGCTGGAGACGGCGGGCGTCAACACGATGCGTCCGGAGTACGAGCTGGACGGCGACGGCGACTTCTCGTCGTTCGCCGTTCTGCAGGAGGCCAAGGCCGACTACCCGACGCTGCGTTCGCACCGCCTCGCCATCGGGCTCTACGACAGGACGCCGGAGGGCGTCGTCCGGCGCGAGAGGGTCGAGCTGGACGTGGTGGGCGCCCGGACGGAGGTCCCGCAGCTCGTCGGCAAGAAGCGTCCCGACCTCGTCCTGGTCAACGACGACGACCTCACTTACGCGAAGATCCGGCTCGACGCGCACTCGCAGGCCACCCTGGTCGAGAGCATCGGCGACATCAGGGAGAGCCTGCCGCGCGCGCTGTGCTGGTCGGCGGCCTGGGACATGACGCGCGACGCCGAGATGGCCACCCGCGACTACGTCCGGCTCGTCGCGAAGGGCATCCGCGGCGTCACCGACATCGCGGTCACCCAGACGCTGCTGCGGCAGGCGCGCCTCGCCCTCCAGCAGTACGCGGACCCGGCCTGGCGCGGCGAAGGCCAGGCCCTCCTGGCCGAGACCCTGGCGGACCTGGCCCGCGGCGCCGAGCCCGGCTCGGACCTCCAGCTCGCCTACACCCAGGCGTTCGCCGGATCCGCCGTGTCGGACGACCACCTGGCGTTCGTCCAGGGGCTGCTGGACGGCTCGCAGGTCCTCGACGGCCTCACGGTCGACACCGACCTGCGCTGGACGCTGCTGCGCCGCCTCGTCGTCACCGGGAAGGCGGGCGAGGCCGAGATCGACGCCGAGCACGAGCGGGACCGCACCGCGGCGGGCGAGCGGCACGCCGCGAGCTGCAAGGCCGCCGTCCCGTCGGCCGAGGCGAAGGCCGCCGCGTGGGACCGGATCGTGTCCGGCGACCTGCCCAACGCCGTCTTCCGGGCCACGCTCGGCGGTTTCGTGGAGCCCGACCAGGCCGACCTGCTCGTGCCCTACGTCGACCGCTACTTCGCCGAGGTCGGGCGCGTCTGGCGGGAGTGGAGCAGCGACATGTCCCAGACGTTCGCGGAGGTCGCCTACCCCTTCCTGGTCATCGAGCAGTCCACCGTGGACCGCACCGAGTCCTACATCTCCGAGGAGAAGCCCCCGCCGGCGCTCACCAGGCTCCTGTCGGAGGGACGCGACGGCGTCGCCCGCGCACTGCGCGCCCGCGCGAAGGACGCCGCGTCCGCCTGAGCACCGCGTCCGCCTGAGCCCAGCGCTCAGATCGGCCTGCGCGAACCTGTCCCCCGCCCCCGTGACCATGGGATCGTTAACGGTCACGGGGGCGGGGCCGTGCCGCCGGCGGGGAGGAGGTCGCGTTGGAGACCGCACAGGACGTTCTGACGGCGCTGGCGCGGCGGTACGCGTTCGGTGACCTCGAGGCGCTGATCACGCAGGGCACCGTCGTCCCCGACCACCACGCCGGCACCGTCGCCGCCCTGTGCGCGTTCGGGCAGCGCGTCCTGGACCTGGACGCCGAGGACTTCGGGATGCCGGAGGCCACCGGCGAGGTCCCCCGCGACCTGCTCGACCGGGCCCGCGCCAGCCGCATGCCGCAGGCGCCGCGGGAACGCCCGCGCGGCGCGCTCGCCAGCCTCCGCCCCGCGTACTCCCTCCTGCTGGAGGTCATCGCGATCCGCTGGCACCGCCGCGACATGGCCGCGCTCGTCGCCGCCGTGCACATCGCCGGCGAGTACCTCCCGATGCTCGCGTGGGAGCCCGTCCTCGGCCACGCCGGCGACCCCGCCCGCATCGGCGACTCCGTGACGGGCGACGGCAGCCGCTTCGGCGTGCCGGTCGAGCCCGGCTCGGCCCGGATGTGCGACCACACCCGCCCGGAACGCTCCGCCTGCGAGCGGACCCTCCGCGTCGCCGGGGAACCGGCACCCGGGTGGCGCGCCTACCTCGACCGCCAGCACAGCCAGGTCGCCTCCGCGCTCGGCGACTGCGCCGCCCGCTGCCGCACCCCCTGCACGGTCATGACCCGGCTGGACGGCCCGGTCCGGGCGGACCTCACCGACCGCTGCAAGCTCGCCGTGGACTTCACCGACGGCGCCCTGGTGAAGCTGCGGCACGCGGCGCCGGTCGGGCACGGGTTCGGCGTCCCGTCCCCGGAGGAGGTCCGGACGGCCTGGGCCCGCGCCCGCAAGTCCCTGTCCCGCCACGCGCTGGGGCACAAGGCCATGGCCGGCGCCGACGGCTCCTACCCGCTGCCGGGCCTTCCCGAGCTCTTCTCCGCGATCGCGGCGGCCGAGCTGCGCCCCGACACCCTCCTCCGGGACGTCACCACCCGCATCACCGCGACCCTCGCCTGAGGCTCGGGTCGACGAAGGCGTCACCGAGGTCCTCCAGGAAGACGGGGTCGCCTCCGGCGTCGGCCAGGGGGACTCGCCAGTTGGGGTACTCGTCCGTGGTGCCCGGCTGGTTCTGCGTGCGGCGCTCTCCGACGGCGTCGGCGAGCGAGACGCCCCTGAGGCGGGCGGGGGTACGGCCCAGGAAGGCGTGCAAGGCCGCAACGATCTCGGCGTCGTGGGCGGTGGAGCCGTCCGCCAGAGCCCGCATGATGTCGGCGGGCGGCGTCGCCAGCAGGTCCTCGCCGTGCAGGAGGGCCAGCCAGTCCGCCAACTGGCGGCGGTGGTCGTCCTCCTCCTCGGCGCGGGAGCGGGTGAGGAGGCCGAGCCGGTCGCGGAGGGCGATGTGGTCGCCGTGGACGAAACCGGTGATGGGCGGCATGTCGTGCGTGCCGACGGTGGCGAGGGAGAGTTCCCGCCACTGAGCGGGCGGTTTGGGGCGCCCGTCCCCGGCGCGCTCGAACCACAGCAGGGACGTGCCGAGGACGCCGCGGTCGGCCATGGCCTCCCGCACCTCGGGCTCGACGGTGCCGAGGTCCTCGCCGACGACCACGCCGCCGAAGCGCTCGGCCTCCCAGGTGAGGCAGCCGAGCAGGGCGTCGCGGTCGTAGCGGACGTAGGTGCCGTCGGCGGGTGACGCGCCCTCGGGCACCCACCACAGCCGCGACACCTGCATGGCGTGGTCCAGGCGGATGCCGCCCGCGTGCCGCAGCACGGCGGCCGCCATCTCGCGGAACGGCCGGTAGCCGTCGCGGGCCATCGCGTCCGGCCGCCACGGCTGCTGGCCCCAGTCCTGGCCGCGCTGGTTGAACTCGTCCGGAGGCGCCCCGACGCTCATCCCGGACGCGAGCATGCCCCGGTACATCCACGCGTCGGCGCTCCCGTGCGGGATCCCGACCGCCAGGTCGTGGACGACGCCGACCGGCATCCCCGCGTCCCGCGCCGCGCGCTGCGCCGCCGCGAGCTGCCCGTCCAGGCGCCACTGGAGCCACGCGTGGAACGCGGCGCGGGAGCCGGGAACGTCCGCCGCGCACCTCTCTCCGGCGTCAGGGTCGCCGGCGCCCTGGAGGGGCCGCGGCCAGCGGCGCCAGTCGGTCGTGCCCTGCTCCTCGCTGATCGCGCACCAGGCGGCGAACCCGTCCAGCGCCGCGCCCTCGCGCCTGCGGAACTCCGCGTAGCCCGGGTCGGCGTCCTCCCGCCAGAGGCGGAACATCGCCTCGAACGCCTCCAGCTTGGCCGCCCAGACCGCGTCCCGGTCCAGCAGCCCTTCCTGCGCGCGCAGCTTGGCGGCCAGGGCGGCGAACCGCTCCCGGTCCCGGGCGGGCAGCCGCGCGTACTCCGGCATGTCCTCGACCCGCAGGTAGATCGGCGACGGGAAGCGGCGGCTCATCGGCGAGTACGGCGACGGCCCCACCGGCGGGACGGGCTCCGTCGCGTGCAGCGGGTTGACCAGGGTGAACCCCGCGCCCAGCTCGCGGCCGCTCCACGCCGCGAGGTCCGCCAGGTCGCGCAGGTCGCCGAGCCCCCACGACGCCCGGGACCGCACCGAGTAGAGCTGCGCCGTGAAACCCCACGTCCGGGGCGGGGGCCGCAGCGCGGCGGGTGCCACCAGCAGCGCCGCGTGGTCGGTGCGGCCGCCGCGCCGGACGCGCAGCCGGTGCCAGCCGGCCGGCACGTCCGCCAGCCCGGCCAGCGGTTCGTAGGGCCGCTCGTCCGGCTGGACGTGCGGGTCCGGCGGTGCCAGGACCTCCCCCGCGGACACCTCGACGTCCACCTCGGCGTCCTCGCCGGAGCCGAGATGACCGCGGAGCTCCGCGAGGATCCGGCCGGTCACCGTGCCGTCCCCCCGGCGGACGATGACGGCCGGCGGCAACCCCCGCCGCGGTTCCCTGGCCCGTTCCAGCCCCGCCCGGACGGCGCTCGGGGTGGACGCGTCCACCCCGAGCGCCGCCAGGACCGCCACCAGCGTGCCGGGCGAGACCTCGGCCGCGCGCCCGCGCCAGTCGGTGTAGCGGGTCGCGACGCCGTGCAGTCCGGCCAGCGTGCTCAGTTCATCGTCGGCCACGCCTGCACCATGCCCCGTCGTGGCGGGCTCACGCCGTCCAGATGTCCGGCTTCCGGCCGATCCACGGGCGGGCCTCTTCAAGCTGCGCGGACAGCGAGATGAGCGTGCCCTCACCGCCGAGCCGCCCGGCGAGCATGATCCCGATCGGCAGGCCGTCGGCGTTCACGTGCAGCGGGACGCTCACGGCGGGCTGCCCGGAGATGTTGTACACCGCGGTGAACGGGGTGAACTTCGTCTGCCGCTCGAAGTTCTCGGCGGGCTCCTGGTCGTGGAAGTACCCGACCGGGACCGGCGGCTGCGCCAGCGTCGGGTGCAGGATCGCGTCGAACTCGTCCATCACGGGGAACGCCGCGCGCAGCGCCCCCTGCAGCGCGGCGTGCGCCTGGAACAGCTGCGGCGCGGTCGTCGCCTCGCCGTGCCCGCGCAGCCAGCGGGTCAGCGGCTGGAGCAGGTGCTCGCTCTCCTCCGCGACGGGCGTGACGGTCGCCATGACGCCCCAGAGCGTCACGAAGTGCGGGAGGACGTCGGGCCCGAGCATCGGCGGCAGATCCACGATCTCGTGGCCCAGCTCCTCCAGCAGTTCGGACGCCGCGTCGTATGCGGCGACGCAGTCGGGGTGCACCTCGGCGCCCGGCACGGCCGTCTCCAGGCTCCGCGCGATCCGCAGCCGGCCCGGCGGGCGCTCCGCGTACGAGGCGAACGTCCCCTCGACCGGCGGCGCCGCGTACAGGTCGCCGGGCTGGTAACCCGCCATCACGTCCAGCAGGAGGGCCGCGTCCCGGACGGTCCGGGCGATCGGCCCGTTCGTCGACAGCCCGAACAGGTCGGGGATGACCGGCCCCTGCGAGACGCGGCCCCGGGTGGGCTTGAGCCCGAACAGCCCGCACGCGCTGCTGGGGATGCGGATCGACCCGCCGCCGTCGCTGCCCTGCGCGACGGGCGCCAGGCCCGCCGCGACCGCCGCGGCGGCGCCGCCGCTGGAGCCGCCGGCCGACCGGGAGAGGTCCCAGGGCGTCCGGGCCGGCGGCGCGACGGCGCTCTCCGTGTAGCACGGCAGGCCGAACTCGGGCGTCGTCGTCTTGCCGAGGAGCACCGACCCCGCCTGCCGCAGGAGGGTCACCACGTGGTCGTCGGCGAACCCGTCCAGGTCGGAGTAGACGCTCGAACCGAACGTCATCCGGACGCCGCTGACCATGTTCAGGTCCTTGATGGGGACCGGGACGCCGTGCAGCGGGGGGAGGTCCGCCGGGTCCGCCGCGTCCAGGACGGCCTTCTCGGCCTGCCGCGCCTCCTCGCGCGCCCGGTCGGCGGTGACCGTGACGTAGGCGCCGACCTGCTCGTTGAGTCGTTCGATACGGGTCAGGTAGTGCTCGGTGAGTTCGACGGGGGATACTTCCCGGGTGCGGACGGCCGCGGCCATCCGGGTGGCGCTGAGGTCATGGGTTTGTGTCACAAACCGGAACGCTAGACGCCGTGTGCGCGGGCATCAAAGAGGGCAGGGACAACCGCGTCGGCGCAAGGAGAAGATATTCGACGTACCCATCCGCCACGGCAGTGAATCACCTACCGGCGGCGACAAAACTATTAACCCTGCATGACTAGTCGCCAACCGTCACGGTGATTACTCTGCGCACGGAGGATCATGCCCCCGATGGGAAAGGAATACGGAGCGTCACTCATGGCGACCACGGAGCGGGGCGACGGACACGAAGCCCGGGGCCATCCCCAGGCACGGTCGGAGGCAACGGGGTCAACGGCAACGCAGGCGACGGGCTCGGAGGAAACCCGTGAGCACCACTACCAGGCTCCCGTGAAGGAGCATCCCGAGGAGGGCACCGCGGCCGCGCTGCTCGCCGATCCCCGGATCCGCCGCTGGCTGCCGACGGCGGGCACCGCCCTCGGCGCGGGCCTCGCCGTCTGGCTGCTCGCCGGCTGGCGTCTCGGCCTCACGGTCGCGGTCCTCGTGGTGATCGGCGACGTCGTCCGCCGCAACCGCAAGACGTCCTCCGTCACCGCGTGGCAGAAGTCCTCGGCCGCCGAGCGGCGCACCGAGAAGCAACTGAAGTCGCTCCAGCGCAACGGGTACGTCGTGCTCCACGCACGCGCCGTGCCCCGCGACGACGACGGCGTCAGCGACGGGCGGATCGACCACCTGGTGATCGGGCCGAGCGGCGTCTACGCCATCGACTCCGAGAAGTGGGACAAGCGCCTCCCCGTGCGCACCATGTCCCATCTCAAGCTCTTCCACGGCCCCTTCAACAAGAAGGACCGCCTGGACGAGGCCCGCTGGGAGGCCCAGCAGGCGAGCAGCATCCTCGCCGCGCGGTGCGGCTTCGAGGTGCCGGTGCAGCCGTCCGTGGCCATCTACGGGCCGTCCATCCCGTGGAAGGTCATGCGGGTCCGCGACGTCGACGTCTACGCGGGGAACCGGGCGCGCGCCTACCTGCGGCGCCGTCCGAAGATCCTCACCGAGGGCGACGTCGAGCGGATCTTCGAGGCGGCGCAGCAGGCCCTGCCGCCGAAGTACCCGGACTGAGTTCCGAGTCCACCGACAAGGGGCACCTCGTCCGCCGCCCGCGGCCGGGGTGCCGCCTCGCCCGAGCACCGGCACCGCGGCCCAGCCGGAGCCGCCGCGGTGGTGACCGAGCGGCCTGATCATCGCAGCCGGGACGTCTCGTCCCGGCTTTCTCGTGCCCGCGCGGCGGTTGGTAGCATCGACGCCACGGCCGGCCCGCGCGCGACCTCTGCTGAGCCGGCGGCAGCGCCGAGATCCGCCGCTGCGACGCCCTTCGCTTCCCATCCACGGGATCGCCGCACGCCACGTCACAGTTTGGAGAGGTCACACATGCCACCGCTCAGGTCACGCACGGTCACCCATGGCAGGAACATGGCGGGCGCACGCGCGCTCATGCGGGCCAGCGGCGTAGCACGCGAGGACTTCGGCAAGCCGATCGTCGCGGTGGCCAACAGCTTCACGCAGTTCGTGCCCGGCCACGTCCACCTGGACGAGGTCGGCAAGGTCGTCGCCGGCGCCGTCCGCGAGGCCGGCGGGGTGCCCCGCGAGTTCAACACGATCGCCGTGGACGACGGCATCGCGATGGGCCACGACGGCATGCTCTACTCGCTGCCGTCCCGCGAGGTCATCGCCGACGCCATCGAGTACATGGTCAACGCGCACTGCGCCGACGCCCTCGTCTGCGTCTCCAACTGCGACAAGATCACGCCGGGGATGCTGCTGGCCGCGCTGCGCCTCAACATCCCCACGGTGTTCGTCTCCGGCGGCCCGATGGAGGCCGGCAAGCCCGTCGAGGGCGTCATGGACGGCAACAAGCTCGACCTGATCGACCCGATCATCGCGTCCGCCGACGCCTCCCTCTCCGACGACAAGCTGCTGGAGATGGAGGAGAGCGCCTGCCCCACCTGCGGGTCCTGCTCCGGCATGTTCACCGCCAACTCGATGAACTGCCTCACCGAGGCGATCGGGCTGGCGCTGCCCGGCAACGGCACCGTCCTCGCCACCCACACCGCCCGCCGCCGCCTCTACGAGGACGCCGGCCGCACCGTCGTGGACGTCGCCCGCCGCTACTACGACAGCGACGACGAGTCCGTCCTGCCGCTGAACATCGCCACCCGCGACGCGTTCGCGAACGCCATGGTGCTCGACGTCGCGATGGGCGGCTCCACCAACACGATCCTGCACCTGCTCGCCGCCGCGACCGAGGCCGGCGTGGACTTCGGCCTGTCCGACATCGACGAGCTGTCCCGCCGCGTCCCCTGCATCTGCAAGCTCGCCCCGGCCACCGGCAAGTACCACGTCGAGGACTGCCACCGCGCCGGCGGTATCCCCGCCCTGCTCGGCGAGCTGAACCGCGCGGGCCTGCTGCACAGCTCCGCGCACTCCATCCACTCCGCGTCCATGGACGAGTTCGTCGCCAGGTGGGACGTCCGCTCCCCCGACGTGCTGCCCGAGGCCGTCGAGATGTTCCACGCCGCGCCCGGCGGCGTCCGCAGCACCTCCGCGTTCTCGCAGAGCGCTCGCTGGGAGGCGCTCGACCTGGACCGCGAGAACGGCTGCATCCGCTCCGTCGAGCACGCCTACACCGCCGACGGCGGCCTCGCCGTCCTGCGCGGCAACATCGCCCCCGACGGCGCGATCGTCAAGACCGCCGGCGTGGACGAGGAGCTGTGGACGTTCACCGGCCCCGCCGTCGTCTTCGAGTCGCAGGACGACGCCGTCGAGGGCATCCTCGGCGGGAAGGTCAAGGCCGGTGACGTCGTCGTGATCCGCTACGAGGGCCCGAAGGGCGGCCCCGGCATGCAGGAGATGCTGTACCCGACGAGCTTCCTCAAGGGCCGCGGGCTCGGCAAGGCGTGCGCGCTGATCACCGACGGCCGGTTCTCCGGCGGCACGTCCGGGCTGTCCATCGGGCACGCCTCCCCGGAGGCCGCGGGCGGCGGCATCATCGCCCTCGTCGAGGACGGCGACCCCGTCGTGATCGACATCCCGAACCGGGTGCTGGAGCTCGACGTCCCGGCCGACGAGCTGGACATCCGGCGCGAGAAGCTCCTCGCCGACCTCGGCGGCTACCGGCCCCGCGACCGGCACCGCCCGGTCAGCGCCGCGCTGCGCGCCTACGCCGCCATGGCGACGTCCGCCTCCACCGGCGCCGCCCGCGACGTCGGCCAGCTGGAGCGCCCGCAGGGCTGAGCATTACCCGGCAGGTAATCGCCTTCATTCCCCGCATGGGACAGAGTGGACATAACGGCCGGGGCCCACCAGCCCCGGCCGCACCACTCGAAGGAGAACGCGATGACCGCGTACGCACTCGCCCACCTGCAGCCGCCGGCGACGCTCCCCGAAGAGGTCTTCACCTACATGGAGCGCATCCAGGCCACGCTGGAGCCGTTCGGGGGCCGGTTCCTCGTCCACGGCAGCCTGCCCGAGGTGGTCGAGGGGCCGCTCGACGGGATGTACGTCCTCATCGAGTTCCCCGGCATGGAGAACGCCAAGGGCTGGTACGAGTCGGACGGCTACCAGGCGATCCTGCCGATGCGCACCGACAACATGAAGGGCACGGCCGTCTTCCTGGAGGGCGTCCCCGAAGGCTACGACCCGGCCGCCACCGCGGCCGCGTTCCGCGCCCTCCAGAACCCGTGACCCCGCCGGCGGCCGCGCAGCAGCGGTCGCCGTTCAGTGGCGCTGGGCCGTCAGCGAAGGGTCAGGAGCAGCAGCCACCGCCGCAGCAGCCTCCACCGCCGCCTCCCGGGGCGGGCGGGGGCTGCGGGGCGCCGCCGCGGGACGTACCGGTGACGGCCACCGTCGACAGGAGCTTGACCGTGTCGTCGTGGCCGTCCGGGCACGGGGCCGGGTCGGACGCGTTGATCATCGGGCGGGAGACCTCGAAGGTCGACCCGCAGGCGCGGCAGCGGTAGTCATAGCGAGGCACGCCACCAGGATACGCCGCGCGCGCCGCCGCTTCTCCGCGCGGCCCGCCGCCGCTCCTAAGCGGCCGGTTCCCTGACGTAGGCGGCCCACTGGGGATCGCCGTCGTTGACGAGTCCGATGAGGCGCCAGTGGGCGCCGCGGGGGACGGCGGGGGTCACCGGGAGCGTCCAGCCGAGCTCCGACAGGAGGCGGTCGGCCTTGCGGTGGTTGCAGGTCATGCAGGACGCGACGCAGTTCTCCCAGACGTGCTGGCCGCCGCGGCTGCGGGGATGGACGTGGTCGATGGTCTCCGCGCGCCGGCCGCAGTAGACGCAGCGGAAGTTGTCGCGGCGCATCAGGGCGGCGCGGGTGAGGGGTACGCGGGTGCGGAAGGGGATGCGCACGTAGCGGCGGAGCCGGATGACGGAGGGGACCTCGATCGCCATCGTGGCCGAGTGCAGGACCGCGCCGGAGGTGTCGTGGTGGACGATCTCCGCCTTCTCCCGAAGCACGAGGCAGACCGCCCGCCGGAGCGGGAGCGTGGTGAGTGGTTCGTACGTCGCGTTCAGGAGGAGGACCTGTCGCATCAGACGCCCTCCGCCGGGCCGTGCTGCGGTTTCGCCTCGGCGGGCGCGGTGGACCGCGCCTCGGACCGAGGCCCGAGTATGTTCTCCGGCTCCTGCGTTCTCGCCATGAGGACCTCCCCAGGGGCGAACCGACCCAAATCAGTGTGGCGTCTCAGGGAGGCCGTTCGCTACCCCAATAATCCCCCCGCGAGCGCCGCCTCGAACGCGAACCCGCGCACACCCTGCTCCGCGATGCGCGGGACGGGCAGTCCGCCGCGGCCAATACAGTTCAAGACATGACGCCGTACCCGCCCGCGCAGCGCCAGGACATCGTCGAGGAGATCCACGGTCACCGGGTCGCCGACCCGTACCGCTGGCTTGAGGACGCCGGCAGCGAGGCGACCGCGGAATGGCTCGCCGCACAGGACAAGCTGTTCCACAAGGTCGCCGACGCCCTGCCGGGCAGGGAGCGGCTGCGCCGGCGGCTCGCGGAGCTGCTCGGCGCGGGAAGCGTCGGCGCCCCGGTGTGGCGGGGCGAGCGGAGCTTCTTCACGCGCCGCGCCGCCGACCAGGAGCATCCGGTCCTGCTCACTGCGGACCCGGACGGCACCGAGCGCGTCCTCGTCGACCCCATGGCCCTCGACCCCGGCGGGACGACCACGCTGGACGGCTGGCAGCCCGACAAGGAGGGCCGCCTGCTGGCGTACAAGGTGTCCACCGGCGGGGACGAGGAGTCCCTGCTCTCCGTCATGGACGTCGCGACGGGCGAGCGGGTGGAGGGGCCGATCGACCGGTCGCGGTATTCGTGGGTGGCGTGGCTGCCCGGCGGCGAGGCGTACTACTACGTCCGGCGGCTCCCCGCGCGGGACGTGCCGGAGGGCGAGGAGCAGTACCACCGCCGCGTCTACCTGCACCGGGTCGGCACCGAGCCCGACACCGACGACGTGCTGGTCTTCGGCGCGGGGATGGACAAGACCAACTACTACGGCGTGGGCGTCAGCCGGGACGGGCGCTGGCTCACGGTCTCGTCGTCGCAGGGCACGGCGCCGCGCAACGACCTGTGGATCGCCGACCTGTCCGCGTCGCCGCTGGAGTCCCCGGAACTCCGCGTCGTCCAGGAGGGGGTGGACGCCGGCACCGGCCTGCACGTGGGGCGGGACGGCCGCGCCTACATCTTCACCGACCGGGACGCGCCGCGGTCGCGGCTGTGCGTGACCGACCCGTCCGACCCGTCCTACGAGACGTGGCGGGACCTCATCCCGCAGGACCCCGAGGCCGTCCTCACCGACTTCGCGATCCTGGACGCCTTGGACCGGCCCGTCCTGCTGGCGGGATGGACCCGGCACGCGATCAGCGAGATCACCGTCCACGACCTGGAGACCGGGGAGCGGCTCGGCTCGGTGCCGACCCCGGGCCTCGGCTCGATCGGCGGGATCGTGGAGCGGCCCGGGGGCGGCCACGAGGCGTGGTTCGGCTACACCGACAACGTGACCCCGTCGTCGGTCATGCGGTACGACGCGCGGACGGGCGAGACGACGCTGTGGGCGTCGGCGCCGGGGACGGTCGAGGTCCCCGAGATCGAGACCCGCCAGGTCGCCTACACCTCGGGGGACGGGACCGAGGTGCGGATGCTGGTGGCGTCCCGCCCCGGCCTCTCCGGGCCGCGCCCGGCGATCCTGTACGGGTACGGCGGCTTCAACATCTCCCTCACGCCCGCGTACTCCGCGAGCATCCTGGCGTGGGTCGAGGCCGGCGGGGTGTACGCGATCGCGAACCTGCGGGGCGGGTCCGAGGAGGGCGAGGAGTGGCACCGCGCCGGGATGCGCGACCGCAAGCAGAACGTGTTCGACGACTTCCACGCCGCCGCCGAGCGGCTCATCGCCGACGGCCTGACCACGCCGGCGCAGCTGGCGATCTCCGGCGGCTCCAACGGCGGCCTCCTGGTGGGCGCCGCGCTCACCCAGCGTCCCGACCTGTACCGGGCGGTGGTGTGCTCGGCGCCGCTGCTGGACATGGTCCGGTATGAGCGGTTCGGCCTCGGCCAGACGTGGAACGACGAGTACGGGACGGCCGACGACCCCGAGGAGTTCGGCTGGCTCATCGGCTACTCCCCCTACCACCACGTCCACGCCGGAACCGCCTACCCGGCCGTCCTGTTCACGACGTTCGGCAGCGACACCCGCGTCGACCCGCTGCACGCCCGCAAGATGTGCGCCGCACTCCAGCACGCGACCGCGTCCGACGCGCCCGTCCTGCTCCGCAACGAGGCCGAAGTCGGCCACGCCGCCCGCTCGGTGAGCCGCTCGGTCGACCTGATGGCCGACACGCTCGCCTTCATGGCGGCGCAGACCGGGCTCGCTCTCCCCGGGTCGGATCACGGCGACGAATTGACGGATGATCTAATAACAGGGTGAGCGAGTCGACGGTGCAGGGTTCGTCCGCCTTGGCGCGGGTCCTCGGGCTGCTCAGGGAGCCGCCCGGGGAACCCGACGTCACCGCGGGCTACCTCGATCTGCTCGGCCCGCCCCCGCAGCGGCCGCCGTCCCTCGCCCAGTCGGCGATGGAGTCGGCGTTCCTGCCGCAGATCTACGAGCGGGTCTGGCGGCCCATCGGCTTCAACGTCGCCAAGGGCTGGCCGATCGGCCCGGACACCGCCACCGAGCACGCCATGACCCGCGACTGGCTCGGACTCTCCCAGCCCGGCCGCCCCGCCCGCCCGGCCGCGACCGTGCTGGACGTGGCCTGCGGCCCCGGCAACATCACCCGCGCACTCGCCCGCGGCGTCGGACCCGGCGGCCTCGTCGTCGGCCTCGACGCGTCCGAGACCATGCTCGCCCGCGCCGTCGCCGACACCCCGCCACCCGGGGCCGAGGACGCCGGCATCCACTACGTGCGCGGCGACGCCGTCGACCTGCCGTTCCGGGACGAGACCTTCGACGCCGTCTGCTGCTACGGGGCCCTGTACCTGTTCGACGACCCGTGGACGGCCCTCGACGGCATGACCCGCGTCCTCAGGCCCGGCGGCCGCCTGACGATCCTCACCTCACGCCACCCGCTCCCCCTGCGCACGGTCCGCCTCGGCGGCGAACTCATCCGCCGCGCCACCGGCTACACCGTCTTCGGCGACCGCGAGGTCACCCGCGCCCTCGCCGACCGCGGCTTCACCCGCATCAGGCAGCGCCGCTACCCGCTGATGCAGGTGGTAGGGGGCGTGCGCCACTGACCCTCCCCCCTCTAGGCGGCGAAGGACGATGACGCTACGCTCCCCCAGAACGCGCACGGGGACACCCGTGCGACACCGCCCCCCTCCTGGGGTTGGGAAGCCTCCAGGAGGGGGGTTCTTTTATGCGCTTTTCGGGGCCCTAGCGGAGGGGTTTCTCTAGGTAGATGTTTACTATTCCGCCTATTGTTTCGCGGCGGGTCTCGGTCCAGTTGAAGTTGCGGTAGAGGGCCAGGGCGGGGGTCTGGAGTTCGGTGGTGTCGGCGCGGAGGACTCGGTAGCCGAGTTCCTTGGCACGTTCCTCCAGGGCCCTGACCACGGCGGCGCCGTAGCCGCGGCGCTGGACGGCGGGGCGCACGCGCAGGCGCACCATCTCGACGGCGTCCAGGACCGGGTTGCCGGGGGCGTAGCCGCCGAAGGCGCGGGCCCGGCCGCCGGGGACGAGGTCGGCCCTACGCAGGCCGCCCATCGCGACGATCCGCCCGTCGAGCTCGCCCACCAGGAACTCGCCGTCGTTGCGGAGATAGATGTCCTCCATCCGGAAGAAGTCGTGGTCGTAGTAGACGCCGTCGCCGGGGCGGAGGCCGACCTGGGCCAGGCCTTCGCGGTGCAGGGCGAGGACGATGCCGTGGTCGGCCGTGCGGTAGCGGCGTAGCCGCAGCTCTCCGAAGCTCCACACCGGGGGCTCGTCCTGCACGCGGACGAGGGTGCGGGCGGGGTGATCCTGCCAGGAGGCGCCGTCGGGCATGCCCGGTCAGACCTGTTCCGCCGGGGGGACGGAGGGACGGTCCTGCGTGGGGCTCGTGACCCAGGGGCCGGCGAGCGCCTCGTAGAAGTCCTTCAGGGCGGGTATGTCACCGTGCTTGGCCGCCACGGCCGCCCCTATCTGGCGGGCGCGGTGCACGAGGATGTCGGAGCGGTGGTCGGCCGGCAGGTCGAGGATCGCCTCCTGCCCGGCGGTGAGCGCGGCGTCGGGGTGCCCGGCGTGCAGCTTGCACATGGCCCGGTCGAGGCGCACCAGGGTCAGGTCGACGCGGTCGGTGGGCGAGTACAGGGTGAGGGCGTGGCTCAGCACCTCGTCGCCGTGCTTGTGGTCGCCGAGGCTGGTGAAGGTGTCGCCCTCGTAGAAGGCCATCTGCCGGTCGGTGAACCCGTACACGAGGTCGCTGGTGTCGGCCTTGGAGAGCTGGTCGAACACCGAGCGGCCGCGGACGAGGGCGCGGCGGGCGCTGGGGGCGGCGTCGCCGCGTCCCCGCATGGCGAGCATGCCGAGGGCGCGCGCCTCCACGGCCGGGGCCATGGCGCCGGCGACGCCGGGGGTCCGGCCGGCGAGGTCCTGCGCCTTGCGCGCCAGGTGGAGCGCCTCGCGGGGGTCGCCGTAGTACATCGGCACCAGCGACTCGCGGACGGTCACCCAGGCGCGCAGCTGCCGGTCGCCGGTCTCGTCGGCGGCGGTGCGCGCCGTCCGGAAGAACGAGCGGGCCAGCCGGTGGTCGCCCAGGTTGATCATGATCAGCCCGGACAGCCCGGAGAGCTGCGCCGCGATCCGGCACAGCCGCTCCTGCAGCTCGACCGGCTGGCGCTTGTCGCACATGCGCCGCACCTCGCTGAAGTCCAGCAGGACGTCGCAGAGCATCCGGAGCGAAGGCGTCGCCTGGTACTGCTGGCCGTAGCCGTAGGTCGTCTCCTCCCACTGGTCGAGCATGGTCGGCGAAACTGTCGCGCCGACGAGCGTGTCGTCCATCTTGCGGCGCAGGTTGTCGACGGCCCCTAGGAACTGACCGTCGAGCGCCACGCCCGCTCCGGCCAGCAGTTGCAGAAGGGTTCTACGAAGCACGATGTCCTCCTCTCCCACATCAATGGTCAGGGGGCCTTCGGCGCGGTCCGGGCCCCGCAGGTCGTTCACGGTTACCCAGGGCCGCTCGTCGGCCCTGGGGACGATCGCCCCGACGAGGGCGTCGGGGTCTTGCGCCGGGCGCCGCTCGGGCTCCCGGGGCTGGGGGACGCTCACTCCGCCCGGCCGGACCGCGTGGCCGCGGCCGCAGATGCACGGGCTCTGGTAGTCGAGCGCGTCGGGCTCCACCCGGTAGACGGAGCACAGGTAGTGCAGGTACTCGGGGCCGGGCCGCTTGTAGCCGCTCTCGTAGGCGGACAGCAGCGTCTCCCCGAGCCGGGGCGCCGGCTTGCCGTCGACCTCGTAGAGCGCCTTGACCTGCGCGACGATGTCGGAGAGCGCGACGCCGTGGGCGAGGCGGTGCGCCTTGATCCGGCTGGTGCCGAACAGGGGTCCGCACTGCTCGTGGATCTCCTGCGCGATCTCGACCGGACCGTGTCCCCGGGCCAGGGCGCGCGCGCGTATGCGGCGTGCCACGTCCGTTTCTTTCCGAGGGGGGTCCGACATCGGTTCCGGCCTCCTCCCGTCGCGACGGGAGACCGCTCCTCCTCGGGGGAGAGGGCGGTCGTCCCAGCCACGGCGACCGGGTCGACTGTTTGGCCACGAGAGATAATCTCTCGCGCACGCAGCGTAACCTCCGGCACTGGGGCGGCCAAGCGATTCGCCGGAAGTAGCGGGGGTCCGGATGCCGCCCGCATCCCCCGGGTAGAGATTCTTCCTCCAGAGGGGTGCAGACTTCCCCTGAGGTGTGAAAATTCGGTTCCGGCGGTGACCCGGGGTCACTTGACCCGCCAGGGTGAGAGTTGCAATTCTCGCCGCGAGTGACCGAACGGATTCGCTGAGTCGATCAATCGCCGGTGCTGGCCCGGGAGCCGGCGCTCTCCTACGGAGGGGGTGTGAAGGTGGTCAGTGACAGGCGCGTCGGCTACCTCGAGGAGCTGGAACGGGAACTCGACACGCGGGGACTCGTCGCCCGCGTCGTCCGGACCAGGTCGGGGCCCGCGTTCCTGCGGGTGGTGAACCCCGAGGCCGCGAGCCTCGCGGAGGACATCACCTGCGCCCCGGTCCCGGAGACCGCGGACCACTACTTCTGGTGGTCCTGGGGGGAGCGCATGCACCGCGTCGACGACGTGGGCGGCGCCGCCCTGAAGCTGGCCCACGTCCTGCAGCCGCTCCGCTGCGAGGTGAGCGAGGGGCCGCCGCGGAGCGGGCGGGAGCCCTCCGCCATGAGATGACCCGGCTCCGCCGGACTCCCCCGTCCGCCGGAACCCCCTGAACCCGGACCCCTCAGCCGGACGCCCGCGCAGGGCGCCCCCGAGACCGAGCGTGTCCCGCGAGGCCGCGGCCGGAACGGCGCGGCAGCCGCGGACCTCGCGGGACACGTTCGCCGAACAGCCCCTCCCCGGCCACGTCGTGACACATCGCCCGCGGTAGTACGAACCGATCGGACCAGTCCCCTACGATCAGGCTCGTACCCGCCGCGGGAGCACGGCGAGGTGTCGAGGCACCACTTACGGCCGGGGAGGGTCTGCCGAATGTCGCTCGCCGTCGAACCGTTGCTGCCCTGGGCCCAGAACGGTTCCGCCGAGTCCGCCTGCCGCGACGAGACGCCCACGACCTCCTGCCGGCTCGTCTGGAACATCTCGCACAACACCGACTTCACCCGGTTCTACTCGACCTGGCTCGACGGCCCGCTCACCACCCTGCTGCTGATCATCCTGACCCTGGTGGTCGCGCTGATCGTGAAGAACATCGCACACCGCATGATCACCAGGGTGACGCTGCGGATGGCCGAGGGCACGATGTCGGAGCGGGTCAGGGAACGTTCCCGGACGGTCTTCGAGGGCAACCCGGCCCTGCTCACCAAGCGGCGGGCCCAGCGCGCCCAGACGCTCGGGTCGGTGCTGCGCTCCTTCGCGTCCGTCCTCATCATGGGGACGGCCCTGTTCAGCATCCTCGGCTCGCTCGGGCTGAACCTCGCCCCCATCCTGGCCAGCGCGAGCGTCATCGGCGTCGCGGTCGGCTTCGGCGCGCAGAACATCGTCAAGGACATCCTCGCCGGGCTGTTCATGCTGCTGGAGGACCAGTACGGCGTCGGCGACTACATCGACGTCGGCAGCGCCAAGGGGACGGTCGAGGCCGTCACGCTGCGCGTCACCCGGATGCGGGACGTGGACGGCATCGTCTGGTACGTCCCGAACGGCGAGATCAAGAGGGTCGGGAACGAGTCGCAGAACTGGGGCCGCGCCGTCCTGGACATCCCGGTCGACATCCACGAGGACACCGAGCGGGTCAAGGAACTCCTGCAGACCACCGCCGACGCGATGGCCGCCGACTCCCCCTGGAACGACCTCATCCTGGAGGAGCCGGCGGTGTGGGGCGTGCAGGCGTTCGCCGCGGACGCCCTCGTCATCCGCGTCGTCCTGAAGACGGCCCCCGGCAAGCAGGGCGACGTCGCCCGCGAGCTGCGCGAGCGGGTCAAGCGCGCGTTCGACGAGGCCGGCGTGACCGTCGCGACCCCCGCCCCCTAGGGACGCGGGGACGCAAGTGCGCACGTCTCACATAGGGTGGAGATCGCTATGGCTGAAAAGGTGACCTTCTATGAAGCGGTCGGCGGCGCGGAGACCTTCCACCGGCTGGTGCACCGCTTCTACCAGGGTGTCGCGGACGACCCCGACCTACGCGCCCTCTACCCCGAGGAGGACCTCGGCCCCGCCGAGGAGAGGCTGCGGCTGTTCCTGATCCAGTACTGGGGCGGCCCGAACACCTACAGTCAGCGGCGCGGGCATCCGCGGCTGCGGATGCGGCACGTGCCGTTCGTCATCGGCGCGGCCGAGCGGGACGCCTGGCTGCGGCACATGCGGGTCGCCGTGGACGAGCTGGGACTTCCCGAGCCGCTGGAGAAGCAGCTGTGGGACTACTTCACGATGGCGGCCCAGAGTCTGGTGAACGCCCCGACATAAGCGGGTAGATCGCCACGTATGACGCGAATCCCGTGGTGGCGCCATGCCGTCGTGTACGAGGTGTACGTCCGCAGCTTCGCCGACTCCGACGGGGACGGTGAAGGCGACCTCCAGGGGATCCGGTCCCGGCTCGGTCACCTGCGCGACCTCGGTGTGGACGCGCTGTGGCTCACCCCCTTCTACACCTCCCCGCTCGCGGACGGCGGCTACGACGTGGCCGACTACCGCGACGTCGACCCCCGCTTCGGCACCCTCCGCGACTTCGACGCCCTGGTCGCGGACGTGCACGCGCACGGGCTGCGGCTGATCGTCGACATCGTCCCGAACCACTCGTCCGACCGGCATCCCTGGTTCCGGGAGGCGCTCGCGGCGCCGCCCGGCTCACCCGAGCGTTCCCGCTACATCTTCCGGCCCGGAAGGCCGGGGGAACGTCCCGGCGAGGAGTCGCCGCCGAACGACTGGCCGTCCGCGTTCGGCGGCCCCGCCTGGACGCAGGTGGACGACGGCGAGTGGTACCTGCACCTCTACGCGCGCGAGCAGCCGGACTTCAACTGGCGCAACCCCGAGGTCCAGCGCGAGTTCGAGGACGTCCTGCGCTTCTGGCTGGACCGCGGCGTGGACGGCTTCCGCATCGACGTGGCCGCGGGCCTGTTCAAGGACGCGTCGTTCCGCGACCTCGGCGGCGAGGACCGCCGCGTGCTGAACGGCCCCATCTACAGCCGGCCGGAAGTCCACGACGTGTACCGGCGGTGGCGGCGAATCCTCGACGAGTACGACGGCGACCGCATGGCCATAGGCGAGGTGTGGACGGACGGGCCGGAAGACCTCGCCCTCTACCTCCGCCCAGACGAACTCCACCAGGTCTTCCAGTTCGACCTGCAACTCGCCTCGTGGTCGGCCACAGCGTTCCGTGACGTGGCGACGGCCGCGATAAAGGCCGTCGCCCTCACGGGCGCCGCTCCGACCTGGGTCCTGTCCAGCCACGACTCGATCCGGCACGTCACCCGCTACGAGCGGCCGGAGAACGTCCCCGGCATCGGCCACGCCAGAGCTAAGGCGGCGTTACTGATGCTTCTGGCGCTCCCGGGCTCGGCCTACCTGTACCAGGGCGAGGAACTGGGCCTGCCCGAGGTGACCGACCTCCCCGACGACGCGAGGCAGGACCCCATCTGGGAGCGCACCAACGGGGAACTGGTGGGCCGGGACGGCTGCCGCGTCCCGCTGCCCTGGTCCGGCGACTCCGAGCCGTACGGGTTCTCCGCGGACGGCGCCCGCCCATGGCTGCCGATGCCGCGGGACTGGGCGTCGATGACCGTGGAGGCCCAGTCTTCGGACCCGTCCTCCATGCTGGCGTTCTACCGCGAGGCCCTGGCCCTGCGCCGCCGCCTCCTGGACGACCTCCCGGAGGACGTCGAGTGGCTCGACTCCCCCGACACGGCCGTCTTCTTCCGGCGGGGCCCGCTCATCTGCGCCCTCAACTGCGGCGACAACCCCGTCCGCCTACCTCCCGGCGACCCACTCCTGAGCAGCTCCCCCCTCTACGGAGACCTGCTCCCCGGCAACGCGAGCGCGCTACTCGCACACCAGCGGTGACATCCCCGTTGGTGGGTCGTCCCAGGCGAGGGGTCAGCGCTTGGGACGGCCCACCGCGAGGTCGGCGCTACAGCGGCGGCCGCTGGAGCTGGAGGGGGTCGTCGGCGGTCGGTGCGGACTTGAGCGTCGGCGCGTCCGCGTCGATGCCCGCCCACCGCTTGAGGTCGGCGACCGCCTCGGCCTGCTGCTCCGCGGGCAGCCTGGTGATCAGGCGGCCGCTGTGGTTCATGCCGGGAGCGACGTAGACGGCCGAGTCACGGGCGCCCTTCCCGAGCCGGAACGGCTTGGCGCCCCACGGGTCGTTCTCCCCGTACACGAACATCATCTGGCTCGCGTTCCCGCGCACCCAGCCGTCGATGTCGCGCATGGCGCGGCCGTTGTCGAACCGCATCGGGATCTCGCGCGGGACGTACGTGCGCGGGTGGTAGCTGCGCTCGTGCCGCAGCAGCTTGCGCATGTGCGCGAACTTCGGCGACGGCCAGCCGAGCTCCGTGCCCGCCTGGTAGTAGTACGGGATGTAGGGCTCAAGGCCCTGGTCGGTGTAGAACGACAGGCCGGAGATGGTGTCGAGCGACTCGTACAGCACGTCGTCGGACGAGTCCACCGCCGGCAGGTCCGCGCAGTCGGACTGCAGGCTGTACTGCCAGAACGCCCACTCGTAATCCATCACCGAGTTCTCGAACGCCCGGTCCGGGGTGCGCAGGATGTCGAACGTCCAGCCGTTCTCCTCGGCGGCGGCGGTGAAGCGCTCGAGCATGGCGGGGCGGCGCTTGAGGAACTCCCGCGCGAGGCCCTGCAGCCGGGCGCGGCACTCGGGGTCGGTCCCGACCGTCTGGAAGAACTCGTCGTAGGCGCGGTCGTCGTTGTTGCGGTAGTCGTTCGGCGCCACGTAGACGACGCTGCCGTCGACGTCACGGGGGTAGAAGCGCTTGTGGTAGACGGCCGTCATGCCGCCCTTGCTGCCGCCCGTCGAGATCCACTTGCCGCCGTAGACGGTCTTGAGCGCGCGGATGAGCCGGTGCTCGTCGGTGGCGGCCTGCCAGATCGTGTCCTTCGTCCAGTCCGTGGGGACGGGGCGGGACGGGCTGAAGTACCGGTACTCGACCGAGATCTGGTTGCCGTCGACCAGCGCGGTCGGCTCGGAGGTGAACATCACCTCCGGGGTGTGGTAGCCGCTGGTGTAGAGGACCATCGGCAGGTCGGCGGACTTGTGCTGCAGCATGATGCGCTGCTCGAACCACTGCCCCCGGGGGTTGCGGTGGTCGACCGGCTGCCGGTACTCGAGCCAGAACCAGCGGTAGCCCGGCAACGTCGAGGTCTTCTCCGTCACCTGCATTCCGGGAATCGCCTTGAGGCGGTCGAGGACGTCGCCCGCCTGGGCCGTGCCCGCCGTGGCCCTGCCCGCTGTCGACTTGCCCGCCTGGACGGTGACCGCCTGCGCCGCAGTGGCGCCCGCCCCGGTCAGCGCCGCGGCGAGCAGCAGTGCCATCGCTCCTTGTGAGACGCGCCGCATTGTGCCCCTTTCACGTGGGTTCTCCACAATCGCGTCGCGACACTAGATCAAATACAGCCCAAAAACGGACCCCTGCCGCGCTTGTTACCTATCCGTGACGGCTTCTCCCAGGGGCTCGCCCCCCTGGACTAGCAGGGCGGGGTGGGGGAGATTCCGTCGTCCCAGGGGGCCAGGCGTTCGAAGAGGCGTTCGTCGTGCCAGCGGCCGTTCAGGTGAATGTGCCGGCGGGACGTTCCCACCACCGTGAAGCCGTTGCGTTGCAGGACGCGCTGGGACGCGAGGTTGTCCACCCGGGTGAAGGCTTCGACGCGGTGCAGGCGGAGGGCTCCGAACGCGACGTCCAGCGCCTGCCGCAGTGCCTCTGTCGCGACACCGCGTCCGGCGTGCGCGCGCGCCACCCAGTAGCCGACGAAGCAGCTCTGCAGGGGGCCGCGCAGGACGTTGTTCAGCGTGATCCGTCCGGCGATCTCACCGTCGACCAGGATGACGCCCGGCCACATCTCGCCCGTCGCGTACGCCTCGATCAGGTCGTACAGGTTGTCGCGCTGGCCGTCCACGGTGAAGTACGCGTCGTCGCGCTCAGGCTCCCAGGGACGCAGGTACTCGCGGTTCTCCGCGCAGAGCGCGGCGAGCCGTTCCGCGTCCGCCATCTGGACGACCCGCAGCCGCACCCCGGGCTGGAGGCGGTCCAGCGGGGCGGGCGACCCGGCGAGCGCGGTCATGGCGAGGGGGCCGCATAGCGTCCGATGAACTCCCGCTCCTCGGGGGTGAAGCGCCGCAGCCGGTTGGACTCCGGGTCGAACGCCACGAGGGTCGAGGTGGCCTCGGCGTAGACGTTGTCGTCGTCCCGCACCTCGTAGGCCAGCTTGAACGAGGCGGCGCGCGCCTCGGTCACCCACGTCTCCACGCGGATCGGGTACACGGTCGGCAGCAGCGGCGTCCGGTAGTCGATCTCGTGGCGTGAGATCACCATGCCGCGGACGGGCTTCTCCCCCTTGCGCACCGGGTCGCCGTGGAACATCTCCAGGCGGGCGTCCTCCAGGTAGCCGAGGAACTTCACGTTGTTGACGTGGCCCTGGGAGTCGATGTCGCCGAACCGGATCTTGAACTCGTAGATGTGCCGGTACTCGGCCGCGGGCAGGTCGGTCTGCTGCATGTCCTCGCCTGGGGTACGGGGAAGCCGGGGTTCGGCCCGATGCTACCCGCCGCCGGTTCCGTCCCGATCGCCACGGGGCGCCGTTGGACGCTCAGTCGCGGACGAGGCAGGGACGCTTCGGGTCGAATGTCCAGCCGGGCACCAGGTACTCCATCGCGGCGGCGTCGTCCCGGTCGCCGAGGCCGTGCTTGACGTACAGCCGGTGCGCCGCCTCGACGCGCTCCTCGTCGACCTCCACGCCGAGGCCGGGCGCCTCCGGCAGCGTGATTCGGCCTGCCGGCGAACAGGTCGCGCGCGTCCTCCAGCGTCCGCCGTATCCCCTCGCCGCCCGGGACCTCCCCGACGCCGGTGGCGCCGGACGAGTCGCGCAGCAGTACCGGGTTCCGGACGGGCCGTGCGCTCCGCCCAGGTTGAGCAGCATGCTGTCGCGCCCCGCGACGGGGACGACGCGCGTCTCGGTGACGACCGGCGTGCTCATCTCCGCGCCCCCTGGTAGGCGATCGGCCGCCGGAACCGCTCGACGGCCAGGCTCCCCACGGACGTCGTCCGCGAATCGGACGTCGCCGGGAACGGCCCGCCGTGGACCATCGCGTGGCCGACCCGGACCCCGGTGGGCCAGCCGTCCCACACGATCCGCCCGGCCAGGCGCTCCAGGACGGGCAGCAGCCGGTCCGCCGCCTCCCGGTCGCCCGGGGCAGCGTGGATCGTCGCGGTCAGCTGCCCCTCAAGGCCGCGGGCCAGTTCCCGGACCTGGTCGAGATCCGCGCACCGGACGACGAGGGAGCACGCGCCGAAGATCTCTTCCTGCAAGCCGGGCCCGAAGTGCTCGGCGTCCACGGCGGCGAGGGCGGCCGCGCCGCCGACCGCCGCGTCGGGTTCGCGTCCCCGCGCGAGGATCTCGACCTCGGGGTGCCGTTCGAGGCGTCCGACGCCCTCCGCGTACGCGCGGGCGATGCCGGGGGTGAGCATGGGTGCGCCCGGGTCGCCGGCGATGGCCTTCGCCGCCGCGTCCAGGAACGCGTCCAGCGCGTGACCCCTGACCGCGAAGACCAGGCCCGGGTTCGTGCAGAACTGCCCGCCCCCGAGCGTCACCGACCCGGCGAACGCGTCCGCGAGGTCGCCGCCGCCCTCCGCGAGGGCCTCCGGGAGCAGGAAGACCGGGTTGACGCTGCTCATCTCCGCGTACACCGGGATCGGGCGGGGCCGGTTCGCCGCCGCCTTCGCGATCGCCAGGCCCGCCGCCCGCGACCCGGTGAACCCGACCGCCTGGACGCGCGGGTCGGTGACGAGCGCGATGCCCAGCGTCGGCCCGTCCCCGTACAGCATCGAGAACACGCCGTCCGGCAGCCCCGCCTCCCGGACGGCCTCCGACACGGCCCGGCCGACCAGCTCGCACGTGCCGGGGTGGGCGTCGTGCGCCTTCACGATCACCGGGCAGCCGGCCGCCAGCGCCGACGCCGTGTCCCCGCCCGCCACGGAGAACGCCAGCGGGAAGTTGCTCGCCCCGAACACCGCCACCGGGCCGAGCGCCACCCTGCCCTGCCGGATCGCCGGACCGCCGTCCCCGGCGGGATCGACGGCGCCGGTTCCGTCGCCGTCGGCGCGGAGGTCCGCGGCGAAGAGTCGGAGCTGCCCGGTGGTGCGGGCGACCTCACCCGTCAGGCGCGGCTCGGGAAGCCCCGTCTCGGCCGCGGCGCGCGCGACGAGCGCGTCGGTGAGATCGTCGAGCTTGGCCGCGACCGTTTCCAGGAACACGGCGCGACGCTCGGGGGACGTCGCGCGATAGGCGTCGAACGCCTCCTCCGCAAGCGCGCAGGCCCGCTCCACCTCGGCCCCACCGCCGTAGCGGTACTCCGGGTCGAGGCGCGCACCGGTGCGCGGATCGACGGCCCTGATCGCCGTGCCCGTCCCGGCGACGCGCTCGGAGCCGATCACCATGTGCCCGGTGAGCCGCGCCATCGTCCGTCCTCCTAGGTCCGGCGGTGGGGTCAACCCGGACGATAGGAGATGCGATCAATACCTGTCCAACACGAAATGCGCATCAATCGATGCACACCGAGCATCACTCAACCCATCGGCGTCCCGGGGCATGCGAACGGCCGCGCGGTCGGTCGATCGCGCGGCCGTCCAGGGTCGTTCAGGGGGTCAGCGGGTCAGCTTGCGGTGCGTCACCCGGTGCGGGCGGGCGGCGTCGGCGCCCAGCCGCTCGATCTTGTTCTTCTCGTAGTCGGCGAAGTTGCCCTCGAACCAGAACCAGTTCGACCCCTCCTCCCACGCGAGGATGTGCGTGGCGATGCGGTCCAGGAACCACCGGTCGTGCGAGGTGATCACGGCGCAGCCGGGGAACTCCAGGAGGGCGTTCTCCAGGCTGGACAGGGTCTCGGTGTCGAGGTCGTTCGTCGGCTCGTCCAGCAGCAGGACGTTCCCGCCCATCTTCAGCGTCAGCGCCAGGTTGAGGCGGTTGCGCTCGCCGCCGGACAGGACGCCCGCCGGCTTCTGCTGGTCGGGGCCCTTGAAGCCGAACGCCGCGACGTACGCGCGGGACGGCATCTCGACCTGCCCGACCTTGATGTGGTCGAGGCCGTCGGACACGACCTCCCACACCGTCTTCTTCGGGTCGATGCCACCGCGGCCCTGGTCGACGTAGGAGACCTGGACGGTCTCACCGAGCCGCAGCTCGCCCGCGTCCGGCTGCTCCTCGCCGATGATCATGCGGAAGAGCGTGGTCTTGCCGACGCCGTTCGGGCCGATGACGCCGACGATGCCGTTCGGCGGCAGGTTGAACGACAGGTCCTCCATGAGGAGCCGGTCGCCGAACCCCTTCGTCAGCTTGTCGGCCACGATGACCGTGTTGCCGAGGCGGGGGCCCGGCGGGATCTGGATCTCCTCGAAGTCCAGCTTGCGGTGCTTGTCCGCCTCGGCGGCCATCTCCTCGTACCGCTCCAGGCGCGCCTTGCTCTTGGTCTGCCGCGCCTTCGGGTTCGACCGGACCCACTCCAGCTCGTCCTGGAGGCGCTTCTTGCGCTTGGCGTCCTTGTTGCCCTCGACCTTCAGCCGCTCGGCCTTCTTCTCCAGGTAGACGGAGTAGTTGCCCTCGTACGGGTAGCAGCGGCCCCGGTCGAGCTCCAGGATCCAGGTGGCGACGTTGTCGAGGAAGTACCGGTCGTGCGTGACGGCCAGGACGGTCCCCTCGTACTTCGCCAGGAACTGCTCCAGCCACTGCACGCTCTCGGCGTCCAGGTGGTTGGTGGGCTCGTCCAGCAGCAGCAGGTCGGGGGCTTCGAGGAGCAGCTTGCACAGCGCGACGCGGCGGCGCTCGCCACCGGACAGCTTCGACACCTCCGCGTCGCCCGGCGGGCAGCGCAGCGCGTCCATCGCCTGTTCGAGCTGGCTGTCGAGGTCCCACGCGTTGCGGTGGTCGAGCTGCTCCTGGAGCTTGCCCATCTCCTCCATCAGCTCGTCGGAGTAGTCCGTCGCCATCTTCTCGGCGATCTCGTTGAACCGGTCGAGCATCGCCTTCGTCTCGGCGACGCCCTCCTCGACGTTCCCGAGGACGGTCTTCTCCTCGTTCAGCGGGGGCTCCTGCTGGAGCATGCCGACCGTGAAGCCCGGCATGAGGCGCGCATCGCCGTTGGACGGCTGTTCCAGACCGGCCATCATGCGCAGCAGCGTCGACTTACCGGTGCCGTTCGGCCCCAGGACTCCGATCTTCGCACCCGGAAGGAAATGCAGGGTGACGTCGTCAAGGACGACCTTGTCGCCATGTGCCTTGCGCACACGCTGCATCGTGTAGATGTACTCGGCCATATCCTCAAGCCTAGAGGGTCTGCGACGGTGTTAAGTGCCACCTGCCATGCCCTGGGCGGCCAGGCCCCCGGGACCTCTCCCCGCAGCGGGCGGGGACGTTCAGGTGCCGGTCGGTCTCGGGCCGTCCACCGCGGGGAGGCAGACGCGGTCCCGGCCGGAGGACTTGGCCCGGTAGAGGGCCAGGTCGGCGGACGCCAGGAGTTCCAGGAGGTCCTGGCCGTGCGTGCGGAACAGGGCCACGCCCACCGAGACCGTCACCGTGACCGTGCCCTCCTCGGCGGGCACCGCCAGCCTGCGCACACGGCCGCGCAGGCGTTCGGCGACGCGGCACGCCTCGACGGTGTCGGCGCCGGGGAGCAGGACCACGAACTCCTCACCGCCGAACCTGCCCACCACGTCGTAGTCGCGCAACTGGTGGCACAGGGTGCTGGCCACTCCCACGAGGACTTGGTCCCCCATGAGGTGGCCGTGGGTGTCGTTGACCCGTTTGAAGTGGTCGATGTCGATGAGGAGCAGTGCCACGGCGTCGTGGGTGCGCTGGGCCCGGGACAGTTCGGTGTCGGCCTCCATCTGCCAGGCCGCCGCGTTCAGCAGCCCCGTCTTGGCGTCCGTCCGCGCCGCCGCCTGGAGCTGCTGGTGCATCAGGCTCCGCTGCAGCAGCATCAGCGGGGGCAGGGCCAGGATCAGCAGGCCCAGGGACAGCGCGCAGGTGATCGCCACGAGGATGCCGACGCACAGCTCGACCACGTCGAGGAGCAGGTTCTCGCGCGTCCACAGGACGTCGCGCCAGCGGCTCTCGGGGCTCGCCGCGTGGGCCGCGACCGCGACGATCGCGGTGTTCACCACCGTGAACAGCGCGGCGCACCCGACCGCCGCGAGGATGCCCGGGTACGCCTGGACGACCCATTCCGGCGCCCCCTCCAGCGGGTCGCGCACCACCTGGTGAAACGCCAGGGACGCGCACGCGCCCGCGATCCCGTGCGCGGCGGCGACCAGGGCGCGCCGGTAGATCAGCGTGCGGCGCACCCGGAACTGGAGAAGCGCCTGCACCGGCAGCGGGATCAGCAGCGCGTACACCGGGGGCAGCAGCAGCGCGACCGGCAGCCACCACGCCGACAGCAGGTCGCGCGCGACCCCGGCCGGCATCCCGAGCCGGCGGGTGGCCTCGATGCACATCGCGCCGCACGCCAGCAGGGCCGCGAACGTCGCCAGCTCGGCGGTCCGGAGCGGCGTGCTGAGGAGCCCCGCGACGGTGAGGCCGAAATGGGCGGCCACCACCACCGGTACGTAGATCACGAGCAGGGACGGACGCCCCAGAAGCGTCCGGCGCCTCGGCCGGAAGGCCAGCTCCCCGCCACGGTCCTCGGCGGACGACTGCACTGCCGTCATCCTTCCCCCTAACGCGCATCACCTTGTGTAACACGATAGTTGCAACGTGTGCGGAAGGGGCGTGAAACAGGTACGTTCGGGAACGCACATGCGAGTGACCGTCCGGACACCACGCATCGGGGCCCGCGTCTCCGCGGCCCCGGCACATCCTGAGGGGGATACGACCATGCGCGGCATTTCCTGGATCTGACGCCGCATAACCCCCACGGTGCGGGGGGCGCCGACCGGCAGCGACACCACTGCCGGCCACGCCCCTCCACTAGCAATGCCCCCTCCGGGTCCGGACGTGCCGGTCGTCAGGACGCACGACTTCTTCCGCTCGGCCGCCTCGATCGCCTCGGACCGTTGCCGCCCGCCGCCCCGGGACGCTGGCTCACGCCCGCCGCCGGGCGTGCTAGGCCGCTTTGGGTTCGTCTTCTGCGGGGGCGGTGAGGGCCCATTCGTCGGCGGCGTCGCGGGCGAGTTGGCGGTCTTCCTCGCTCAGCGGGCCGCCGCGCTGGACGGGCCGGAAGTCGGCCGTGCCGCGCTGGAGGTCGGGGCCGAGCGTGCCGGCCTCCACCTCGGCGGAGAAGCGCCACTGGCCGTCACGTTCGTACTGGCGGATGCGGAGGCGGCCCGTGACCAGGACCGGAGTACCGCGCGGAAACTCGGACGCGTTGACGTTGTCGGCGAGCCCACGCCAGCAGTTGACCGTCAAGAACAGCGTCTCGACATCCTGCCACTGGCCCGTCTGCCGGTCGTAGCGACGGGGCGTGCAGCCGACCCGCAGGGAGAGGAACGGCGTCCCGTTGGGCGTCATGGTGTAGCGGGGCTCGGCCGCGACCCAGCCGGTGATGGTGATGTGGGCCTCGTTCACTGCGTCCTCCGTCTCGCGTACGTGGTGTACGCGTCAACGGTGGCGCAGGGTCGGCGGACGGCGGGACCGGTCGGGAGACTGTGGATAACTAGCTGTACTGCCCATGGACGTTGGTGACGGCGACACGGGCTGGATGATCTTGCAATAAGGAGGACCTCCTGGCGTGGTGTGGAGCTACCACACACCAACTCCACGCCAAGGAGGTCCTCGTGCCCCACCG
>NZ_SMKB01000071.1:0-31704 GCF_004348575.1 Actinomadura sp. 7K534 | reverse complement strand
GGCCGGCGTCGTCGGCGGGGACGGGGGCGGACGCGGCGTCCTGGCGGAGGGCCTCCGCGACGGCCTCGCCGTAGCCGGTGGTGCGCGGCAGCGTGAGGACCGCGGGCCGGCCGAGCACCTCGGCGAGGACCGCGGGTCCGCGGTCGCGGCTTCCGGTGTCCACGGTCACGAGGCGCTGCACCGGACGCGCCTGCGTCAGCAGCGCCTTCAGCGTCTCCGGGAGCCACCGCGCACCGTCGTGGGTGACGAGGACGGCCGTGACGACATGGCGATCGAGAGTGGGGGCCAAGGGGTCGCTCGATCTGTGGGACGACAGGTACGTGGCTGATACGACAGCAGCCGTGCCGGCCCGGGGGCCGACACGGCTGACAACTGTACGCGTGGCCGCCCCCGCGCACGCCCTGGATCGCCGAGATCCGGGTGCGCGGCCGGTCCGGCCGGGTCTCCCCCGTCGAAGACCCCGGGGCCGTCGCGGACCCCGGGCCGGCCCGCGGACCGCGCGGCCGCCGGCGCTAGACCGCCTGGCGCTTCAGCTTGCGGCGTTCCCGCTCGGAGAGCCCTCCCCAGATGCCGAAACGTTCGTCGTGCTGCAGCGCGTACTCAAGGCACTCCGTACGCACCTCGCATGCCCGGCACACCTTCTTGGCCTCGCGAGTGGAGCCGCCCTTCTCCGGAAAAAACGCCTCCGGGTCGGTCTGCGCGCACAGTGCGCGCTCCTGCCAGCCCAACTCTTCACCGTCTGTGCCGTGCGCCAGCGGGATGACCACCTCGCTCACAGCGCACCTCCCTGCCCGTGGAACCCCCTGGTCAATGCCTTCCCTCCGGTTACTTCCCCCGAGAAGGCATTGAAACTACACGGACGAAATTACACGCGTGTAGCGCCCGCCCCGTCAAGCCGGAGAGCTTTCCGGGGCGACTTAGCGGGTTATGCCGGGCGAGCGAGCTGACCCGTGGATGAAGATCGGTAAAACCGGCGGTCACCGCGGGGGTACCGCGCGGCATTCGGCGCGGGGATTCGGCGCCCGGAATCAGTGCCGGGGCGCCCGGAATCAGTGCCGGGGCGGCCGGATCGTCGCGAGGCTACTGCGGGGGCGGGGGGCGGTTGTCCCGGTACCAGTCGCCGCCCTCGTCGGGGCGCTGCTCACCGCCGGGTGCGGGCTGGGTGCCCTGCGGCCCCTGCTCCGAACCGCCGTACTGGCGGGTCCACTCGCCCATCTCCTCCTGGTCGGAGGTGGGCTGGGCCTGCCCGTAGCCCTGCTGGCCGCCCGTCTGGTAGCCGCCCTGCTGGCCGTACTGCTGGCCGTACTGCTGCTGGCCGTAGCCCTGCTGGTAGTCCTGCTGCTGGCCGTACTGCTGCTGCTCGTAGCCCTGCTGGCCCTGCTGCTCGTACCCGGGCCGGCCCGCCTGCTGCCCCTCGGCGCCGGACTGCTGGCCGTACTGCTGGTACTGCTGGTACTGCTGCTGCCCGTAGCCCTGCTGGTAGTCCTGCTGCTGACCGTACTGCTGCTGGCCGGGCTGGGCCTGCTGGCCGGGCTGCCCCTGCTGGCCCTGCTGGTAGCCGAAGTCGGGGTAGCCCTGCTGCATCTGCTGCTGGCCCGGCTGCGGCCGCGGCGGCTGCATCCCCTGGAAGACGGTGTAGACGTACCAGGCGCCGACGCCGACCACGGCGAGCTTCCCGGCGCCGATGAGGAACACCGACAGCTTCGTGAGCGCGCCCGCGGACTCGGAGTCGGTGAGCAGCCCGCTCAGCCAGGAGATCAGGCCGAACACGGCGATGCCGCCGAGCACCCCGAGGGCGCCCATGGTGATCGTCCGGGCCTGCGGCGTGGGGCGGTCGCCCCAGGTCACCAGCAGGACGGCGAGGACGAGGATGCCGACGATCCCGATCTGCAGGAACATCCCGTCACGGGTCTCGAGCAGGGCGCGGAAGGTGAACGTCCCATCGTCGCCGATGAGCGTGATGATGCCCGCGAGCAGCTGCACGCCCGCCGAGGCGAGCAGTACCCAGGCTGCCGGTTCGCGCAGGCGCTGGACGGCTTCCTTGTTCACGGTGACATCTCCAGACAGAGGCGACGCGATTACACGCCAAAGCTTGGCATAGATTCCACCCGCGAACCCACTGGGGCGGGCCGCCTCGCGCGGGCGGGCACGCCGTGCGCCGGAAATGGCGCCATGGATACGCTGGACGTCATGAAGATCGTGGTGCTGGCGGGCGGTATCGGCGGGGCGCGCTTTCTGCGCGGGCTGCGGTCGGCGGCTCCCGAAGCGGAGATCACCGTCATCGGCAACACCGGGGACGACATCTCCCTTTTCGGGCTTCGGGTGTGCCCCGACCTGGACACCGTGATGTACACGCTCGGCGGCGGCATCAACGAGGACCAGGGCTGGGGCCGGGCCGACGAGGCGTTCACCGTCAAGGAGGAGCTCGCCGCCTACGGTGCCGGGCCGAGCTGGTTCGGGCTGGGCGACCGCGACTTCGCGACCCACATCGTCCGGACGCAGATGCTCGCGGCGGGGTACAAGCTGTCGGCGGTGACCGAGGCGCTGTGCGACCGGTGGCAGCCGGGCGTCCGGCTGATCCCGATGACCGACGACCAGGTCGAGACGCACGTGGTCGTCGAGGACGAGCAGGGGCGCCGGGCGATCCACTTCCAGGAGTGGTGGGTGCGGCTGCGCGCGTCCGTCCCGGCCCTGTCGATCGCGGCGGTCGGCGCGGAGGACGCCAAGCCCGCGCCGGGCGTGCTCGCGGCGATCGAGGCGGCCGACGTGGTGCTGTTCCCGCCGTCCAACCCGGTCGTGAGCATCGGGACGATCCTCGCGGTGCCCGGCATCCGGGACGCGGTCGCGACCAGGACGGTCGTCGGCGTCTCCCCGATCATCGGCGGCGCCCCCGTGAGCGGCATGGCCGACGCCTGCCTGACCGCGATCGGCACCGAGACGTCGGCGCGGGCGGTCGCCGAGCTGTACGGGCTCGGGCTGCTGGACGGCTGGCTCGTCGACGAGGCCGACGCCGCCGTGCGGGTGGAGGGCATAGAAGTACGGCCGCGTCCCCTGCTGATGACGGACGAGGCGGCGACCGCGGACATCGCCCGCGCCGCGCTCGACCTGGCGGTCGAGCTGAAGCGGGCGGAGGAGTCGCGGTGAGCCGCCTGGAGGTGCTCGGGGTCCCCGGGCTGCCGGAGGTCGCGGAGGGCGACGACATCGCGGCGCTGATCCCGGCGGACGCCGTGCGGGACGGCGACGTCGTGGTCGTCACGTCCAAGATCGTCAGCAAGGCGGAGGGGCGGGTCCTGGTCGCGGACGACCGGGAGAAGGCGATCGAGGCGGAGACCGTGCGGGTGGTCGCGCGCCGGGCGCACGACCGCGGTGAGACGCGGATCGTGGAGACGCGGCAGGGGCTCGTCCTCGCGGCGGCCGGGGTGGACGCGTCCAACACGCGGCCGGGCACGGTGCTGCTGCTGCCGGAGGACCCGGACGCCTCCGCCCGCCGCATCCGGGCGGGGCTGCGCGAGCGGACCGGCGCGGACGTCGCGGTCATCGTCTCCGACACGCTCGGGCGGCCCTGGCGCAACGGGCTGATCGACGCGGCGATCGGCCTCGCCGGCCTGGAGCCGCTCAGCGACCTGCGCGGCCGCGACGACTCCCACGGCAACCGCCTCGACGCGACGATCACCGCCGTCGCCGACGAGATCGCGGCGGCCGCGGAGCTGGTGAAGGGCAAGCTCGACGGGGTGCCGGTCGCGCTCGTCCGCGGACTGTCCGCCCTGGTCACGAAGGAGGACGGGCCGGGCGCGCGGGCGCTGGTCCGCCCGCCCGACGAGGACATGTTCCGGTGGGGGCCGTCCGAGGTGCTGTACGCGCGGCGCACGATCCGCGAGTTCACCGCCGGCCCGGTCGACCCGGCGGCGGTGCGCCGCGCGGTCGCCGCGGCGATCGCCGCGCCGGCGCCGCACCACACGACGCCGTGGCGGTTCGTCCTGCTGGAGTCGGAGGGTGCGCGGACGCGGCTGCTGGACGCGATGCGCGACGCGTGGGAGGCCGACCTGCGCCGCGACGGCTTCTCCGAGGAGTCGATCACGAAGCGGCTGCGGCGCGGCGATGTGCTGCGGCGGGCGCCGTACCTGGTCGTCCCGTGCCTGGTCATGGACGGCTCGCACGACTATCCGGACGAGCGGCGGTCGCGCGCCGAGCGGGAGATGTTCGTCGTCGCGGCGGGCGCGGGGGTGCAGAACCTCCTGGTGGCGCTGGCCGTCGAGGGGCTCGGTTCGTGCTGGGTGTCGAGCACGATGTTCTGCCGCGACGTCGTCCGGGAGTCGCTAGGGCTGCCCGGCGACTGGGACCCGATGGGCGCCGTCGGCGTCGGCCACCCGGCCGCGCCGCCGCGGGAGCGCCCGCCGCGGAGCCCGGAGGCGTTCATCGAGGTCCGGTGACGCGGGAATAGCCGGCGCGCCGGCGGAGCTATAGCAGAATCGGGCAATTCGGTGCCCCCGCTGCGGTGCAAATTATGACGATTGGCATAGAGTGCCTGCATGGACGGGACGAGCTCCGCGCTCCGCCGGGCACTGGCCCGCGCGCGTGACGGCAAGACACTGGATCGATCCGAGGCCACGACACTGCTGCAGGCCCGCGGGGCGCAGCTCGACGACCTGCTCACCTACGCTGCCCGCACCCGGGACGCCGGCCTGGAGGCCGCCGGCCGCCCGGGCGTCATCACCTACAGCCGCAAGGTCTTCATCCCGCTGACCCGGCTGTGCCGGGACCGCTGCGGGTACTGCACGTTCGCGACCGTCCCGCACAAGCTGGACGCGCCCTACCTGAGCCCGGACGAGGTGCTGGAGATCGCGCGGCGGGGCGCCGAGATGGGCTGCAAGGAGGCCCTGTTCACGCTCGGGGACCGGCCCGAGGACCGCTGGAAGCCGGCCCGCGAGTGGCTCGACGCGCACGGCTACGACGACACGCTCTCCTACGTCCGGGCGATGGCGATCCGGGTGCTGGAGGAGACCGGGCTGCTGCCGCACCTGAACCCGGGCGTGCTCACCTGGCGGGACTTCCAGCGGCTCAAGCCGGTCGCGCCGTCCATGGGCATGATGCTGGAGACGACGGCGACGCGGCTGTTCAGCGAGCGCGGCGGCCCGCACTTCGGGTCGCCGGACAAGGACCCGGCCGTCCGGCTGCGGGTGCTGGAGGACGCGGGCCGCACGAACGTCCCGTTCACGACCGGCATCCTCATCGGCATCGGCGAGACCGTCGAGGAGCGCGCGGACGCGATCTTCGAGATCCGCCGGACGATGCGGGAGTACGGCGCGATCCAGGAGGTGATCGTGCAGAACTTCCGGGCGAAGCCGGACACCAAGATGCGCGACACCCCGGACGCGGACCTGGCCGAGCTCGCCGCGACGATCGCGGTGACGCGGCTCGTCCTCGGCCCGAAGGCGCGGGTGCAGGCGCCGCCGAACCTCGTCGGCGACCAGTTCGCGCTGATGCTCCGCGCCGGCATCGACGACTGGGGCGGCGTGTCCCCGCTGACGCCCGACCACGTGAACCCCGAGCGGCCCTGGCCGCAGATCGACGAGCTGGCCGAGCGGACGGCCGCGGCGGGGTTCGCGCTGCGGGAGCGGCTGACGATCTACCCCGACTACGTGCGGCGCGGCGAGCCGTGGCTGGACCCGCGGCTGGACGCGCACGTCGCGGCCCTGGCCGACCCGGCGACCGGGCTCGCGCGGGAAGACGCCGTCCTTGAGGGGCGTCCCTGGCAGGAGCCCGACGGCGGATTCGAGGCGTCCGGCCGGACCGACCTGCACACCGAGATCGACACGACGGGCCGCACCAGCGACCGGCGCGACGACTTCGACGAGGTGTACGGCGACTGGGACGCGCTACGCGACCGCATGTCCGCCCCCCAGCGCTTCGACTCCGACATCAAGACCGCCCTCGCGCGCGCGGAGCAGAACCCTGCGGGCCTGTCGGACGACGAGGCACTGGCCCTCCTGCACGCCGAGGGCCCGGAACTCGACGCCCTCGCCAAGCTCGCCGACGACCTGCGCCGCGACACGGTCGGCGACGACGTCACCTACGTCGTCACCCGCAACATCAACTTCACCAACGTCTGCTACACCGGCTGCCGGTTCTGCGCGTTCGCGCAGCGCCGCACGGACGCCGACGCCTACACGCTCTCCCTCCGCCAGGTCGGGGACCGGGTGGACGAGGCATGGGCGGCCGGCGCCAGCGAGATATGCATGCAGGGCGGCATCCACCCGGACATGCCCGGCACCGCCTACTTCGACCTCGCCCGCGAGGTGAAGAACCGCGCACCGGACATCCACCTGCACTCCTACAGCCCGATGGAGGTCGTGAACGGCGCGTCCCGCGCGGACATGTCGATCCGCGAATGGCTGGAGGGCGCCAAGGAGGCCGGTGTCGACTCCCTGCCGGGCACGGCCGCCGAGATCCTCGACGACGACGTCCGGTGGGTGCTGACCAAGGGCAAGCTGCCCACCGACCAGTGGGTCGAGGTCGTCACCACCGCGCACGAGATCGGCCTGCCGACGACGTCCACCATGATGTACGGGCACGTCGACACCCCGGCGCACTGGGTCGCGCACATCAAGCTGCTCCGCTCCATCCAGGAGCGGACGGGCGGGTTCAGCGAGTTCGTACTGCTGCCCTTTGTGCACCACAACTCGCCCATCTACCTCGCCGGGCTGGCGCGTCCGGGGCCGACCGTCCGGGAGAACGTGGCCGTCCACGCCCTGGCGCGGATCCTGCTGCACGGCGCGATTCCGAACATCCAGACGTCCTGGGTGAAGCTGGGCGACGAACTCTGCACGCGCGTCCTCCAGGGCGGCGTGAACGACCTCGGCGGCACCCTCATGGAGGAGACCATCAGCCGCATGGCCGGGTCGGAGAACGGCTCCTTCAAGCCGATCAGCGAACTGGAGAAGATCGCGGCGCGCGCGGGCCGTCCCGCCAGGCAGCGCACGACCCTCTACGGCGAGGTGCCGGAGGAGCGCCTGAAGGCGTCCCGCCGCACCGACGGCATCGGCCACTTCGGGCGCGGCGGAGGAAGGCTCGACCTGCCCCTGGTCGGCACGTGATCCCCGGCTGTATGACTGACGGGTGAACCTCTGGAGGCGGCCGGTCGTCTGGGCGGCCGCGGTGCTGCTCCTGTCCGGCGTGGGCGGCGGGGCGTGGGCGCTCGGCCTCCTCCCGGGGCCGGGGACCGGGGCCTGCGGCGGGTCCGCGCTGCGGATCACCATCGCGGCCCAGCCGGAGATCGCGCCCGCGCTCCGGGGCGTGGCGGAGCGGTTCAACGTCGAGGAGCACCGCGTGGCCGGACGCTGCGTCGACGCCCGGGTCGAGCCCGTCTCCCCCGGCGGCTACCTGGGCGACGCGACCCTGCGCGCCAAGACCGACGCGTGGGTGCCGGAGTCGACGCTGTGGCTGGAGACGGCCCGGGAGGCGGGCAACACGTCCGTCCCCGAAGGGGGGACCCCGGTGGCCGCGACGCCGGTGGTGCTCGCCACGCCGCGCCCTGTCGAGGCGGAGTTGCGCGACGCCGAGGTCGGCTTCGGCTGGGAACTCCTCCTGAAGGACGAGGCCGGGGGCGTCCCGCTGGCCCGCTACGCGGCCGACCCGGCGGCCGGGATGAGCGGGACGATCGCCATGGTCGCCATCGAGCAGGTCGCCGAGGGCAAGGCCGGCGACGCCGCCGAGGCGCTCCGCGAGAACGCGCCCCGCAGGCCGGACGAGTCGTCCGGCGGCTCGATGACGGTCCTCGCCGACTTCATCGGCGCCGAACGCTTCGCCCGCCCCCTGGCGGTCACCACCGAGCAGGCGGTCGTGGCCTACAACGACGGCCACCGCCCCAACCCGATCGTGAGCCTCATGCCGGACGAGGGCACGCTGATGCTCGACCACCCGTACGTCGTGACCACCGAGGACCAGGACCGGCAGGACGCGGCGGAGGCGTTCAAGGCCGCGCTGGCGACGCGTCCCGCGCACGACATCCTCCACCGGGCGGGCTTCCGCGCCGCCGACGGCACGCTGCCCGCCATGTACGCCGACCAGCACGGCTTCACGGAGGAGCCGCCGCCGTCCCTCCGGCTCCCGACCCGCGAGGAGATCGACGAGGCCCGCGCCTCCTGGGAGAAGTGATCAGAAGGACCGGTAGTCCCGGACGGGCAGCCGCGGCCCCCGCCTCGGCGGGCGCCTCCCGGACGACTCCAGCAGCCGGGTGACGCGGTACCGGTGCCCGGCGTAGGGCTCCAGCAGTTCGAGCATCCCCGCGTCGTCGACCTTGCGGCCGATCAGCGCCCACCCCACCAGGCCGGGCAGGTTGTAGTCGCCGACGGACACCGCGTCGGGGTCGCCGGCCGCCCGCTGCCTGATCTCGGCGGCCGTCCACACCCCGATCCCCGGCAGCGACCGCAGCCGCCGCTCGCTCGGCTCCTCCTCAAGCCGCTTCGCGACCCGCGCGGCCCCGATGATCGTCCGGGCGCGGACGGCCTCCAGCCCCGACCGGTGCCACTCCCACGACGGAATCCGGATCCACACCTCGGGCGGCGGCGGAACCCGCAGATGCGGCGCGCCGGGCGCGGGCTCCCCGAATTTCCGCAGCAGATGGCTCCAGGCCCGGAACGCCTCCAGCCCCAGGACCTTCTGCTCCATCACGGCCGGCACGAGCGCCTCGAACACGCGCCGCGTCCGCCCGATCCGCAGCCCCGGCCGCCTGAGCACCTGCTCCCGGACGACGTCGTGCCGCGCGACGAACCCCTCCGGCTCGTCCGCCGCCCCCAGCAGCTCGGGCACCCCGTCCAGCGACCACTCGGCCCCCGGCCCCCAGGCCGTGGCCTCGACCACGTCCCCGACGCGCCGAAGCCGGAGCGTCGCCGGCCCATCGGGCGTGTACGAGGCCCGCCAGACCGACCCGTCCGGCTCGACCCGGAACGCCGGATCCCGCGAGCCCCGCCGATGCGGCGACAACGTCCCCGGCAGATCCAGCTCCCAAGGCGGCCGCCACTCCCGGACCCGCCCGGTTCCGCAGTGGATCGTGGTCATCGGCCGCCGGCTCAGGTGTCGGCGGAGAAGCGGACGGCGGTCGGGGGGAGCTCTATGCCCGGCCAGACGCGGAGGCCGCCGCGGAGTTCGTTGCCGGGGCCGACCAGGGCGCCGTCGCCGAGGACCACGCCGTCCAGGACGGCCCCGCGGCCCACCCGGGCGCCCCGGCTCAGGACCGAGTCGCGGACCGTGGCGCCCTCGGCGACGAACGCGTCGTCCAGCAGGACGCTGCCGATCACCGTGGCGCCGGGCTCGATCACGGCCCCCCGGCCGACGGTCGTGCCGCCGCGGACGACCGCACCCGCGGCGACGCTCGCGCCGGGGAGCACGAGGCGCTCGCCCGGCCCGCCGGGCATCGCCGGGGAGGCCAGCGTCCCGAGGACCAGGTCGCGGGAGCCGCGGACGAACGCCTCGGGCGTGCCGACGTCCAGCCAATAGGCCGACTCGACGTAGCCCATGACCGGTGCGCCGGACGCGATGAGCGCCGGGAACGTCTCCCGCTCCACGGACACGACCTCGTCCTCGGGGATCGTGTCGATGGCCGAGCGGCGGAAGACGTAGCAGCCCGCGTTGATCTGGTTCGTCACCGGATGCGGAGTCTTCTCCAGGAACGCGGTGACGCGGCCCCGGTCGTCGGTGGGCACGCAGCCGAAGCGCGAGGGGTCGTCGACCTCGGTCAGGTGCAGCGTCACCGCGGCACCGGCCTCCTCGTGCATCTTGACCTGGGCGCGCACGTCGTGGCCGGACAGGATGTCGCCGTTCAGGATCAGCACCGGGTCGTCCGGGCCGGAGGTGAGCGCCCGCGCGGCGTTGCGGATGGCGCCGCCGGTGCCGAGCGGCTCGTCCTCGCTGACATAGGCCAGCTCGACGCCGTGCGCGCGGGTGCCGAACGCCGCCTCGAACATCTCCGCCCGGTAGGACGTGGCGAACACGATGCGCTCGACGCCCTCGGCGTGCGCCCGCGCGAGCTGATGGGCGAGGAACGCCACCCCGGCCGTCGGCAGCAGCGGCTTGGGGGTGGAGATGGTCAGGGGACGCAGCCGCGTGCCCTGCCCTCCGACCAGGAGGATCGCTTCCACTCGGTTCCCTTTCTCCACCGCGGTAGCGGATGCGAGCGAGCCTAGTGGGTGCGGGAAGTCCGGGTTGACGCGTATTGGTCCACGGCGCGCTGGTAGGAGGCCAGGTGCGCTTCCGCGGACTCCGACCAGGAGAACCGGCCCGCGCGGACGCGGGCGGCGTCGGCCAGTGCGGTGCGGCGGGACGGGTCGTCGAACAGCTCGTCGAGCGCGGTGCCGATGCCGGACGGGTCGGGCTCGGTGTAGGCGACCGCGTCGCCGCCCACCTCGGGAAGGGGGCCGCGCCGGGTGGTGAGGACGGGCGCACCGCACGACATGGCCTCAAGCACCGGGAGGCCGAAGCCCTCGCCGCGGCTGGGCAGGGCGACGACCAGCGCGCCGCCGAAGAAGCCGGGCAGCGACGCCCAGGGCAGGTAGCCGGGGCGCAGCACGCGCAGGTTCAGCGGGACGGTCGCGAGCGCGGCGTCGACCTCGTCGTCCCATCCGCCGCCGCCCGCGAGGACGAGCGCCGGGGCGTCCGGGCGGTGCTCGCAGGCCCGCACCCAGCCGCGGATCAGGTTCGGGACGTTCTTGCGCGGCTCCAGCGCCCCCAGGTACGCGACGTAGGGGTGGCCGTGCAGGCCGAGCCGGTCGGAGACCTGCTTCACCTCGGCCTCGGACGGCCGGTGGAACACCTGCTGGTCGACGCCGTGGTAGGCGACGTCGATGCCCGCCGGGTCGGCGCCGAGGACGCGGACCAGCTCGTCCCGGGTCGCCCGGGACGGGGCGATCAGCCGGGTGGCGCGGCGCGCGGCGGTGCGGGTCGCCGACTTGACGTAGCTGGTGCGGACCGGGTCGTGCGGCTCCGGCTCGGCGAACAGCGTCACGTCGTGGATCGTCACCACCGTCGGCAGCGCCAGGCTGACCGGGATCGTGTAGGTCGGCAGGTGGAGGACGTCCGCGCCGACGCGCTCGGCGACGTGCGGGAGGCCGGACTGCTCCCAGGCGAGCCGGGTGGCGCGGTGCGACAGCCCGGCCGGGCCGGCGACGACGCGCGCCCCGGGGACGAGGCCCCCGTAGCGTTCCTCGTCCGCCCGCTGGCAGACGACCGCCAGGTCGGCGCCCTGCGCGTGCAGGGCGCACAGCAGCCCGTCGACATACCGTCCGAGCCCGCCGCGGTCGGCCGGCACGGCGGTCGCGTCGAGCAGAATCCGAGGCGCCACGGTCTCTCCCCCATCCGCGGTGGCGTAGATCACCCTTTACCGTCTGAGCCTACGCCCGGAGGTGCCCCTCGCGCGGCACCTCATTCACAGGTTCGGCAAGGGATGCCGACCGCAGTGGCACTATCTCTTCCGCGCGTGGATGAGAACGATGCTGCCGCGCTCGTTCGGGGCCTTGCGGTCGGCGAGGGCGACGAGCGGCGTGAGCGGGGCGGCCGCGTTGAAGCCGACCTTGCCGCCGTAGGTGGAAAGCGACAGGTAGAGGCGCTCCGTGGCGGCCGTGCGGAACTGGTAGCTGTGCTTGACCAGGTCGAGGCCGCGCTCGTCCATCAGCTTGCGGAGGCTGTCGTGGGTGTAGGTGTGCTGGACGTGGTACTTGGCCTTGTGCGCGTCGCGCAGCTTCGGCCAGGTGTCGGCGCGGCTCAGCACGTCGGCGGACATGAATATCTCACCGCCGGGCTTGAGGACGCGCGCCATCTCGTCCAGCGACCTGCCGCCGTCGTCGAAGTGCTCGATCGCGCAGACCGACAGGACCGCGTCGAACGAGCCGTCCGCGAACGGGAGGCGCAGCGCGTCGCACTCGATCAGCGCGGGCGCGTGGGCGAGCGAGCGCCCGTACTCCATCTTGCCGCGGGCGAGGTCGATCGAGACGGCGTCGGCGCCGCGCCTGCGGGCCCGGCCGGCCCAGTAGCCGTCGCCGCCGGCGACGTCGAGGACGCGCCGGCCGCGCAGGTCCCGCCCCATCCAGCCGAGGAGCGTCCCCGCCTCGCGGTACCGGCACACGTGTACCTGGTGGCCCATGAAGGCGACCACATCCGAAATCTTCATCGTGCCCAACGATAGGCCGCGCGGGCGGCGGGGACGCCGGGTTCGCCTACCCTGGGCGGGTGAAGATGAAGGTCGTCGCCGTGCGCGTGCTGCGGGTTCTCCTTGTCCTGCTCGCGCTCGCGTTCTGCGCCTACAGCGTGGCCTCCCAATGGGACGCGGCGGTCCACGCGTTCCAGCAGATGTCGTGGGTGGCGCTGGTCGCGGCGCTGGCCGCGGGGCTGGCGGGGCTCTTCGTCTGGATGCTGGGGTGGCGGGAGTTCCTCGGCGGCCTCGGCTCGCCGCTGCCCGTCCGCGCCATCTTCCGGATCTCCGGGATCTCGCAGCTCGGCAAGTACGTGCCGGGCAAGGTCTGGGCGCTGGTGACGCAGATCGAGATGACGCGGGAGCACGACGTGCCGCCCGAGCGCAGCTTCGGGTCGACGATGCTCGCGGTCGCGACGTCCACGGCGTGCGGGCTGGCCGTCGCGGCGGTGACGCTGCCGCTCACGTCGGTGGCGGCGCGCGAGCAGTACTGGTACCTGTTCCTGCTGGCGCCGCTGCTGCTGATCCTGCTCCACCCGCGGATCGTGAGCTGGTCCCTGGGGCTGATGCTCAAGGTCATCCGGCGGCCGCCGCTGGAGCGTCCGGTGAGCCTGGCCGTGACGCTGCGCGCGATCGGCTGGACGGTCCTCGGCTGGATCCTGTTCGGGGTGCACACCTGGCTGCTGTGCAACGCCGTCGGCGGCGACGGGAAGGGCCTGCCGTTCCTCGCGACGGGCGCGTACGCGCTGGCGTTCGTCGCCGGGTTCCTCGTCTTCATCGCGCCGGGCGGCATCGGGGCGCGGGAGGCCGCGCTGACCGTGGTGCTGACCCCGGCGCTGCCGGCGGGCGCGCCGGTCGTGGTCGCGATCGCGTCCCGGGTGCTGCTGACCGCCGCCGACCTGCTCGTCGCCGGGGCCGCGCTGCTGCTCGGGCGGACGACGCCGGGCCCCGGGAATGAACCGCCGTCCAAGGAGCTTGTGAGGGGTACGCACCCTACGAAGGAGGGACCGTGACGGCCCCGATCACCGTGACCGACGCGACCTTCGCGGACGAGGTCCTCGGCAGCGACACCCCCGTACTCGTCGACTTCTGGGCCGACTGGTGCGGACCCTGCCGGATGGTCGCCCCCGTCCTCGACCAGATCGCCGCGGAGCAGGACGGCAAGCTCAAGATCGCGAAGCTGGACTACGACGCGAACCCCGAGACCCCGAACAAGTACGGGGTGATGGGCCTGCCGACGCTGCTGCTCTACAAGAACGGCGAGGTCGTGGAGCAGATCGTCGGCGCGAAGCCCAAGCGCGCCCTGCTGAAGGTCATCGAGCCCCACCTGTGAGCGCGTCCCCGGTGAGGGCGTCTCCTGTGAGCGTGTCCAGGTACTCGGCCCACACCGGGGCGTGGTCGACCGGCCGGACGCCGGAGCGCAGCCGCTCCGGCTCCCCCGGCGCGTAGAAGCGGCCGAGCGCGTCGGCGAGGGACGCCGCGTCGCCGGGTTCGCAGATCAGGCCGTCCACGCCGTCGCGGACCTGGCCGGCGAAACCGCCGACGTCGGTGGCGATGACCGGCAGGCCGTGCTCGTAGGCCATCCACACGTTCTGCGACGCGGTGGCCGTCCGGTACGGCAGGACGAGCGCGTCGGCGGCGGCGAACAGCCCCGGGACGTCGGCGGCCGGCACGTACCCCGGCCGCAGCTCGACCCTTGAGGCGAGGTCCAGCGATCGGATCAGCTCGCGCGTCTCGTCCAGCCCGCCCCAGAACTCCCCCGCGACGGTCAGCCCCACGTCGTCGGGGCCCTTGGCGAGGGCGTGGAGCAGGACGTCCAGCCCCTTGTACGGGCGGACGATCCCGAAGAACAGGAGCCGGCGCCGCACTTTCACATCGCCCGGCGCGACCGCGGCGGCCACCGGCAGATGAGCGGGCATCTCGGCGACCCGGACGGGACGCCCGGTGAGCCCGTCCGCGAGCCTCGCCTGCTCATCGGAGTGGACGAGGACGCCGTCGACCCTGCGCAGCAGGCGCTTCATCAGCGGCTCGTCGTAGCGCTTGCGCTCGTGCGGCAGGACGTTGTGGCACAGCGCCACCGTCCGCGCGCCGCGCCGCAGGCCCGCGAGAATTCCCAGGTAGGAGGGCACCTGGACCGGGCTCAGCACCGCCAGGACCACCAGGTCGCAGGAGCGCAGGCCGCGGCCGGTGCGCCACCAGCCGTCCGGGCGGCGCCAGTCGAGCCGCCGCCGGGTGCCGGGGAACGGCTCGCCCTCCGGATCGGAGATCGTCTGCTGCCCCGGGTAGAGGAACCCGGGGTACTGGGCGCGCCACGACTCGATGACCACGTCGTGGCCCGCCGCCGCCAGCCGGTGCGCCAGCTCGGTGGTGTGGTGCGCGCCGCCGCCCTTGTACGGGAACGCGGGCCCGACGATGGCGATCCTGAGGCCGCCGGGCGCGCCGCTGGACGTCCCCATGCCCTACACGTCGCCCCGTGATCGGACGATCAGGTCGGCCAGCAGCGCCAGCGACGCGATGATCAGCCCCGTCACGAAGATCATGATGGTGTTGTTCGCGAAGTACCCGAAGTGCGCGATCATGTCGTACACGCCCTTGCCCAGCCCGATCAGGATCAGCCACAGCGCGGGCGGCATCAGCACCTTGAGCGGGTTGAAGTACATGACCATCCGCAGCACCTGCAGGATGTAGCGGTAGGCGTCCTTGGTGAAGTGGAACTTCGACTTCCCGGCCCGCTTGGCGTAGTCGATCGGCATGTAGTGGACCGGGTGCTGGTTCGACAGGAACGCGATCGTGATCGTCGTGACGCAGGAGAACCCGGGCGGCAGCAGCCGCAGGTAGGGCAGCGACACCTCGCGGCGGAACGCGCGCAGCCCCGAGTTCAGGTCGGGGATCCTGGAGTTGGTGAGCCGCTCGGCGACCTTGCGGATGAACCACTTGGCGGGCACCCGCAGCGCCTTGTGCGAGCCCTCCTCGCTCTTGCGCGCCCCCACGACCTGGTCGATGGACGGGTCGGTGTCGAGCAGCTCCACCAGTTCGGGGATCCGCTCGTTGGGGTAGGACATGTCGGCGTCCGTCCACACGACGATGTCCCCGCGGGCCTGCTGGGAGCCGATGCGCCGCACGGTGCCCGAGCCGCTGTTGTGCTGGAACGCGATGACCCGCATGTTCGGGAAGCGGGGCGCGGCCTCCTCCAGCCGGGCGAGCGTCGCGTCGGTCGAGCAGTCGTCGACGGCCAGCAGCTCGTAGCTCTTGCCGCTCGCGTCCATCGCCGCGCAGATGCGCTCGACCTCGTCGATCACGTGGTCCTGCTCGTTGTAGCAGGGCAGCACGATCGTGACGTGGACCGGCTGGGACGCGGGCTCGGCCGCGTCCGGTGCCGCCTCCGGCGCGCGCACCGGCGCGTTCACGGGTCCGGGCGCGGGCGGTATGACCGGGGACGCGGCCGCCGGCGCGGGCGGGGCCTCGGGAGCGGGCTTGGCCATCGCCTCGGCGGGCTGGGTCTCGGCAGACTGGGTGCTCACGCAGCGCGAGGATACTCGCCCGGGCGCGCCGGAGCCGCCCGAAGCCGCGGAGCGGCCCGCCGCACCTGATCGTCCGGCCGCTCCTCAGGACCGGCCGGGCTCGGCGATCCAGACCTCCATGGCCAGCCCCCACGTCCCGCCGGGCGGCTCGGTGAGGGTGCGGCCGTCCTGCCGCGTGTCGAGCCGCAGGATCCGGGACGGCGGCCCGTAGGGCGCGACCTGCTCCGGCTTCGCCGCCATGATGACGGGGCGGCGGCCCGCGTCGTGCACCTTGCCGATGACGCGGCGCACGTCGGCGGGCGTGGCGCCCGCGGCGGTGCGCGCGGCGGGCCGCCCGCACATGCCCCGGACGACCTGGAGGAACCGGTCCGCGGTGGAGTGCTCGACGACCACGACCGAGGCGTCCGGCCGCAGCGCGCCGCACATCCGCTCGACGGCGGCCACCTCGTGCCGCTCCGTCCGCGTCACGAGGTACCCGCCGGACGTCAGCACGACCGGCACCAGCAGCAGCGCGACGCCGGTGACCGCCCCGGCCCGCATCGCGCGCGGCGAGTAGCCGAGGCGGCGGACGCGCCGGAACGTCCAGGCCGCGGCGAACACGGTGAACAGCAGCAGCCCGGGGATGACGAGCCCGATCAGCCGCCGGGACGCCCACGGGTGGTCGGGCGTGATGCCCGGCCGGAGCAGCACCTGGGTCGTCGTCCAGACGACCATCGCGTAGGGCAGCAGCCACTCGGTGGACCGGCCGCGCAGCAGCCGCCGCACGAGCAGCGCCGCGCCGAGCGCCGCGAAGAGCAGCGCGGGCGGGCCGATGTACCAGGCGACCCAGTGCAGGGACAGCTCGGAGTACTGCCGGGTGCCGTCCACGGGGAGGTCCTGGATGCGCTGGATCGTCTCGATGAACCGGACGTTCATCTCGTCGTCCTCCGTGGCCGGGGGACGGCGGACGGTCTGCAGCAGCGGCCGGACCGCGAACCCCAGCAGGACCAGCACGGTCAGGACGGCGGCGGCGCCCGGCAGCCTGCCCCGCGCGACCGCGGCGGCGGCGCGCCGCACCCGCGGGCCCGTCCGGTCCCAGCGCAGCGCCGCCACCATGACGGCCGTCGCCGCGACGGTCCCGGCCGTGATGGCCAGCAGCGGCTTGAGGGACGCCTCCAGGTAGGTCAGGTACGGCCGGGAGAGGCCGAAGCCCTCGGCGAGCCCGGCGCCGGCGCCGAGGAGCAGCCCGCCGCCGAGCCACCAGCCGGTCCGCCGCCCGAGCGCCGCCAGGAGCCCGGCGAAGACGAGGACCGGCAGCACGTCGCGCAGGCCGTCGATGCGGACGAGGACGATCAGCCCGAGCGCCAGCCCCGCCAGGAACGCCTTCTGCCCGGCCCGGCGCCCCTCCGCGCGCCGGGAGTCGTGCAGCAGGGCCAGCCCGCCCAGCAGCAGGACGATCGCGGGCGGCTCGCTGAACGTGTTGCGGGAGACGTAGAGCATCGGCAGCGTCAGCGCGAGGAGCAGCGCCCCGGCCGGCGCCCAGCGGGGCCCGACGAGGCGGGCGGTCAGACCGGCGAACGCCAGCACGCAGCAGGCGCCGAGCAGCGGCGCCGCCAGCAGGATGCCCTGGGTGCCGCCCGCCCAGCCGCCGAGCGTAAGCACCAGCGGCAGCCCCGCCATGAACTGCGGGACGATCGCGCCGCCCTCGTGGTAGAAGGCGGGGCTCTGGTAGTCCAGGGCGGCGTCGGGGCCGCCGAACGCGTGCTCGGCCGGCGGGATGGGCAGCGATCCGTGCCCGGCCAGCCACGTCGCGAACTGCACGTAGGAGGCGGGGTCGCGGCGGACGATGATCTGCTCCGCGCTCATGACGATCTGGAGCACCAGGAACGCCGCCGTGATGCCGAGGACGGCGATGACCGGCCACCAGGGCACCGGCCCCCGCCCCGGCAGCGACTCCCGCTCGGGCGCGCCGCCGCCGTCCGGCCCGGCGGACCGCAGGCCGAGCCACAGCACGAGAGCGGCGACGGGCACGAACAGCGCGAGTGCCGGGAGCGGGCGGAGCGCGCCCGCCGCCAGCAGCGGCAGCGAGACCGCCAGCCACGCCACGAGGAGCAGCGTGGGGAGCACGGTCATGCGGACGAGCAGCCGACCAGCGTCCAATGTCCCCGCCCCGTGCCCGTCCGTCGACTCCTCCACCCGTGCGGAGCGTAGCGGTCCCGGCAGGGTGATGACGTCCCGGCGATCACTCCGGCATACCCTCGCCCCATGAGCGCACACGCCGGGAACGCGGGCGGGCCCGCGGAACTGCTGCGGCGGCGGCTGGCGGACGACCCGTCCAGCCCGCTGGTGACCTTCTACGACGACGCGAGCGGCGAACGCGTCGAGCTGTCCGCGCGGACGTTCGACAACTGGGTGGCGAAGACCGCGAACTTCCTCGTGGACGGGCTGGCCGCCGAGCCGGGCACGCGGGCCGTGCTCGTCCTGCCGCCGCACTGGCAGACCGCCGTCTGGCTGATGGCCTGCTGGTCCGCCGGGGTCGTGGCCGAGCCGGTCGACCCGGGAGCGTTCCGCGGGCACGCCGCCGCAGGGGGCAGCGCCCCGGGGCGCGCCGAACCGGCGGGGGCGGGCGAGCCGTACATCCTTGCGGCGGCGCAGGAGGTGCTGGACGACGTGCTCACCGACGAGGTGCTGGCGGGCGGGGCCGAGGAGATCGTCGGGCTGTCGCTGCACGCCCTGGGCGGCCCGCTCGCCGACTGCCCGCCGGGCGTGACCGACTACTCCGCGGAGGTGCGCAGCTATGCCGACCGGTTCGCACCGGATGCGGAGGTCACTCCTGAAACGCCCGCAATCAGTGTGACAAAGGCCACACTCAGCGGTGCGGAGCTCGTCGCCGCAGGCCGCGCGGCGGTCGAGAAATGGGAGCTGGACGCGCGGGACCGGCTTCTGGTTGACATGTCGTTCGCCACACTCGACGGCGTGCTGACCGGGCTGGTCGCACCACTAATCTCGGGTGCTTCCGTCATAATCCAACGAAACTTTGACAAAGCTACGCTAGATCGTCGCCTGACCATGGAGCATGTCACGGTGGTGGCCGGTCTGCCCGGATGGAATGACGAATCCGGGCACCCGCGCCGGCTCACCTGACTACGCTCTCCTTGCCCTCGTCCAGTACCCGACCGTCCAGGACCAGTACCGACCGTCCAGTACCCGACACCGGAAACACCGACACCGGAAACACGGGCCGCCGCTCGCGGAGCGCGACCCGGCCCCCGGATCTGCCTACCCCGGGACCACGGAGCCCATGAACAGCAACCCGATGTACATGGAGTACGTCGACGACGCCGACCCGCAGCCGGCGCCTCGACGCGGCTGGCGCATCCTCGGCTGGGTGTGCATCGGAATGTCGGTGCTCATGGTCGTGGGGTCCCTCACCGCCTACGGCCTGTACCGCCAGGCGTTCGGGAACATCTCGCACCAGGACGTCAACGCACAGCTGGGCCCCGACCGGCCGAAGAAGCTGAACAAGGCGCTGAACATCCTGCTGCTCGGCTCCGACACCCGCACGGGCGCCAACGCCAAGTACGGCCGCCGGATGAAGAGCGACCCGCCCCGCTCGGACACGATGATCCTGCTGCACCTGTCCCCCGGCGGCGGCCAGGCGATGGGCATCAGCTTCCCGCGCGACCTCATGGTCCGGATGCCGTCCTGCAAGGGCGAGAGCGGCCAGGTGTACCCGGCGGAGGAGCGCGCCCAGATCAACTCGGCGTTCACCAAGGGCGGCGCCGCCTGCGTCATCAAGACGATCGAGAGCATCTCCAACATCCGCGTCGACCACTTCATGCAGGTCGACTTCAACGGCTTCAAGTCCATCACCAGCGCGGTCGGCGGGGTCCCGGTGTGCCTGCCGAAGGCCGTCAACGACCCCAAGTCGAAGCTGCGGCTGAGCGCGGGCAAGCACAACATCAAGGGCGAGACCGCGCTGGCCTACGTGCGCGTCCGGCACGGGCTCGGCGACGGCTCCGACCTCGACCGCATCAAGCGGCAGCAGAAGTTCATGGGCGCCCTCGCCAACAAGGCGCTGAGCGCGGGCGTGGTCAGCAACCCCAAGAAGCTCCTCGCCCTGATGAACGCGGTGACGAAGTCGCTCACCACCGACAGTGACCTGACGCCGCAGGTCATGATGGACATCGCCCAGGAGATGCAGGGCGTCAGCTCCGGCAAGCTGCGCTTCGTCACCGTCCCGTCCGGCCCCGACCCGCTGGACCCCAACCGCGTCGCGCTGAGCGCCAACGCCCAGTCCTTCTTCGCCGCCGTCCGCAACGACAAGACCGTGCCCGAGAAGCCGAAGGCCGGCACGCAGCAGATCCCGCCGAACCAGGTCCGGGTGCGGGTCTTCAACGGCAGCGGCATCGACGGCCAGGCGAGCCGCGTCGCCGACGACCTGGAGTCGCAGGGATTCCAGGTCACCGTCGGCGGAAACGCGCCTTCCCTCACCACGAACACGAGGGTCCTGTACGGTTCGGGGGCCGACCAGCACTCCAAGACGCTGGCCGCGCTCATCCCGAGCAGGCCGCAGCCGACCGCGCGCAGCGGCGGCACCCCGGGCATCGTCGACCTGGTCATCGGGCGCGACTGGACGAACCTGAAGAGCGCCGGGGGCGGCATTCCCAAGCAGCAGGGCGAGATCCGCGCGAACGACGACATCTGCAAGGAGACCTAGGCCGGCAGCCTATGACGTACACCACCAGGCACTCGGGGGCCGACACCGCGCCGCGCGACGGCCGGCCGCTGTCCGCTGATCCGACGGTCCCGGCACCGGAGGCGGTCGCCCCGGCGGCGCCCGCCCCGCGGGAGGAGACCGCGGAACCGCCCCGGCCGCGCAAGGAGCGCGACCCGTTCTTCGACAACGCCAAGTACTTCGCGATCCTCCTGGTGGTGGTGGGCCACTCCCTGGCCTACCTGCAGGACGTCCCGCTGGCCCAGGGGCTGTACCTGTTCATCTACATGTTCCACATGCCGCTGTTCATCGTGATCACCGGCTACTTCTCGCGGAACTGGACGTTCGCCGGAGGCAAGGCGCGCAAGCTCATCACCAACGTCGGCGTGCCGTACGTGGTGTTCGAGTTCGCCTACTCCATCTACGACTGGCTGGCGGGCCGCAACGCGCTGGAGATCAGCCTGCTGAACCCGTACTACCTGACGTGGTTCCTGTGCGCGCTGTTCATGTGGCGGCTGTCCACCCCGGTCTGGCAGCAGATCCGCTGGCCGCTCGCCGTGGCGCTGGGCTTCTCGCTGCTGTCGTACATGAGCGACCTCGGTGGAACGTTCGACATCCACCGGGTGATCGGGCTGCTGCCGTTCTACGTCCTCGGCCTCACCCTGAAGCCGCAGCACTTCGAGCTGCTGAAGAAGCCGGTCGCGCGCCCGATCGGGGCGGTCGTGCTGGCCATCGGGCTCGCCGCCTCGTTCTTCGTCATGGACCGCATGTCGCGCGGGTGGGTCTACTGGAAGCACCCCCATGAGGACTTCAACGTCGGCAACTTCACCGGCTCGCTGATGCGGCTGGCGATGTTCGCGTGCGCGATCATCCTCGTGGCGGCGTTCCTCACCCAGATCCCGCGCAAGCGGTACTGGTTCACCGGGCTGGGCGCCGCGACGCTGTACGCCTACCTGCTGCACGGGTTCGTCACCCGGCTGATGAACTTCACCGGCTGGTGGGGCATCGACTGGATGCACAACCCGCTCGGCGTCACGCTCGTGACCTGCGTGGCCCTCGTGGTCGGGACGTTCCTGTGCTCGAAGTTCGTCGTGCGGACGATGAGCTGGGCGCTGGAGCCCAAGCTGACATGGGTGTTCACCCCGCTGCGCCGCCCGGCCGGGCGGCGCTAGCACGGCGAACTCGCACATCTGGCCACATCTCCCCCCATCGGGGGCTAGAGTCGCCCGTGCCTCCACGTGAACGGCTGTCACCTACGGAATGAAGCTCTCGGAGACATGACCGACACCATCCCTCCGCCGCGTCCCCCCGCGTCCGGTCCCCTGCCGGCCGCCACCGCCCCCGACGTCACCGCGCCGGACGTCGCCGCGCCCGGCGCCGTGCCGGGGAGCCCCCTGGCCGGGGGCGCCGCACCCGCGACCGCGGTCCTGGACGCGCCCGGCGCCACCGGGCCCGGAAAGCCGGCGGCGCCGCGGCAGCGGGACGCCTTCTTCGACAACGCCAAGTTCTTCACCGCGGCCCTGGTGGTCGTGGGGCACGTCTGGGCGGAGTACGGGGACAGCGTCGCCGCGCGGGCGGCGTACGTCGTGCTGTACGGCTTCCACATGCCGGTCTTCGTCTTCATCGCCGGCTACTTCTCGCGCGGGTTCATGCGATCGACCGAGAAGTTCCGCAGCATTTTCCCCACGCTGATCATCCCGTACGTAATTTTCATCCTGCTTTATCGGGCGCAGCTGATCCTCATCAACGACGTGAGTTTCAGCTTGCGGGAACTTTTCCGGCCGCATTTCCTCATGTGGTTCCTGATCGCCATGGTGTTCTGGCGGCTGAGCGCCCCGCTCTGGGGGCACCTCCGCCACCCCGTGCTGATCTCGGTGGCGCTCAGCCTCGCCGCCGGGTGCTGGGCGTTCACCGCCGACTCGACGCTCAGCCGCACCGCCGGGCTGCTCCCGATCTTCGTGCTGGGCCTCACGATCGAGCCCCGGCACATCCAGTGGCTGCGCCGCTCCTGGACGCGGTGGGCCGGCCTCACCGTGCTCGCCGCGGCGCTCCCCGTCGCCTACATCTGGGAGAAGGGCGTCGTCGCCCCGCGGATGGACCGCGGGTTCATCCTCTGGAACAAGGGCTACGAGGACATGGGCTTCGGGGCCCTCCTGGGGTCGGGCTACCGCCTCGCGGCGCTGGCCTTCGCCGTGTTCCTCGGCGCCGCCTTCCTCGCGGTGATCCCGCGGGGGCACAGCTGGTACACGCGGATGGGGACCCGGTCCCTGTACGTGTACCTGCTCCACGGGCTCATCGTGAAGACGTTCGACTACACCGGCGTCCTGGCCGAACCCGTCCTGCACACCCCGCTCGGCCTGGTCGGCGTGACCCTGGCGGCCGCCGCGCTCGGCGTCGTCCTCGCGACCGCGCCCGTCGAACGGTTCACCCACTGGGCCGTCGAGCCCAAGGCGCGATGGCTGCTCAAGCCGTCTCATGGCAGGACATAAGATTTACCTACCACTTGTGGGTATGGTCCGGATTCACCGAGTAGCTGATTGGCCTACGTGTGAGCAGCGATAGCGGCATCTCCTTGAGCGTCATCGTGCCCGTGCACAAAGTGCAGGGGTACATCAGGCAGTGCCTGGACTCGATCCTCGACCCCGACCTCCCCAACCTGGAGGTCATCGCGGTCGACGACCGGTCGCCGGACGGCTGCGGGGAGATCCTCGACGAGTTCGCCGAGCGCGACTCGCGCGTCCGGGTGCGCCACCTCGAGGAGAACGTCGGGCTCGGGCACGCCCGCAACGTCGGGCTCGACATGGCGACCGGCGACTACGTCTGGTTCTTCGACAGCGACGACTACGCGACGGAGGGCGCGGTCCGGGCCATCATCGACCGGCTCGAGGAGACCCGCCCCGACGTCCTGCTCTTCGACTACGCCCGCGCCTACTGGAACGGGCGCGTCAAGCGCAGCGTGATCAACCACCTGTTCCGCGAGCCGCCCGCGCCGGACGTGTTCACGCTGGAGGAGCGCCCGAGCGTCCTCGAGATGATGATGACGGCGTGGAACAAGGCGATCCGCCGGGAGTTCCTGCTCGAACAGGACCTGCGGTTCAGCGGCGGCTACTACGAGGACCTCAACGTCACCTACCCGATCCTCATGGCGGCCGAGCGGCTGAGCCTGCTGGACCGGGTCTGCTACATCTACCGGCAGCGCCGCCGCGGGGCCATCACCCGGACGACCGGCGCCAAGCACTTCGACGCGTTCGCGCAGTACGACCGCGTCTTCGAGTTCATGGACCGGCTGGGCTCCAAGGCCGACCCGTTCCGGCCGCTGATGTTCGACCGGACGATCTGGCACCTGCTCGTCATCATCGAGCGCGGCGACCGCCTCCACGACGCCGACAACGAGCGGTTCTTCGCCGAGATGTCGAAGACGTACGCCAAGTACGAGCCCGAGGGGCACGAGCCGCCGGACCCGGAGGACAAGCCGTTCCTCGCCGACAAGCACCGGATGGTCAAGGCGAACGACTACCGGGGCTTCCAGCGGGTGCGCGCGCAGGAGGCCAAGCACAAGGCGCGCCGGAAGGGCCACAAGATCACCCGGGCCGGGCGGCGCGGCGTGCGGCTGTCGAAGGACCTGGCCAAGGAGCGCCCCTACTACCGGATGCAGCGGCGGCTGCCGATCGACGAGAACCTCGCCGTGTTCGCGGCCTACTGGTTCCGCGGCTACGCCTGCAACCCGGCGGCGATCTACGAGAAGGTCCGGGAGCTGGCCCCGCACATCCGCCCGGTGTGGGTCGTGAAGCCGGGCGGGCGCAAGACCATGCCGGAAGGCGTGGACTACGTCGTGTTCGGCTCCGCCGACTACTACCGGACGCTGGCCCGCGCCAAGTACTTCGTCAACAACGTCAACTTCCCCGACGAGTACGTGAAGCGGCCGGGGCAGGTGCACATGATGACGCAGCACGGCACCCCGCTGAAGAAGATGGGCCTCGACCAGATGGACTACCCGGTCGGCGCCAACGACATGGACTTCAAGGCCCTCATCACGCGCTCGGACCGCTGGGACTACCTGCTGTCGTCCAACCCGCTGTCGACCGAGGCGTGGGAGCGCGGCTTCCCCTGCAACTACGAGATGCTGGAGATCGGCTACCCGCGCAACGACCGGCTGGTGAACGCGATCGGCGACGAGGAGCAGCGGACCGCGCTGCGCGCCGAGCTCGGCGTCCCGGCGGGCGCCACCGCGATCCTGTACGCGCCGACGCACCGCGACTACCAGCGCCGCTACAGCCCGATGTTCGACATCGGCCGGGTCATGGACCAGCTCGGCGACGACCACGTCCTGCTGCTGCGGGCGCACTACTACTACAAGATCGCGAACCTGGCGGCGGACATGGGCTGGCCGGAGGGCCGGGTCATCGACGTGTCCCGCCACCCGTCGGTGGAGGACCTCGCCATCGCCTCCGACGCGCTGCTCACCGACTACTCGTCGATCATGTTCGACTACGCCAACCTCGGCAAGCCGATCGTGATCTACGCGAACGACTGGGAGACCTACAAGCTCACCCGCGGCGTCAACTTCGACCTGACCGCCACCCCGCCCGGCGTCGTCGCCACCACGGAGGACGAGCTGGTCGAGGCGTTCGTGTCCCGGGCCGCCTGGAGCGACGCCGCCGCCAAGGACCTCGCGAACTTCAAGGCGCGGTTCTGCCCCTGGGACGACGGGCACGCGGCCGAGCGCGCCGTCCGCCGGATGTTCCTCGGCGAGAAGGTCCCTAACCCGCCGCAGTAGCCCACGGCGCCCGCCGACGGGCAGTAACATCCGGCCCAGAGATCCGGCGTCCCCCCGCCTCGCCCGTCCCCAGGGCGCCCGCCGCGCAACACGCCATCCCCCCGACCCGGCGCAGCAGCCGGGCCGGCCAAGTGATCAAAGGAGTGGGTCGCTTGACCGTCACCCGGATCAGCGTCATCGTGCTCGCGCACGGAGCCGGCGAGTCGCTGCCCGACACCCTCGCGTCGCTCGCGGCACAGACGCACACCGATCTGGACGTGCTCGTCATGGACGACGGCACCGGCGTCACCGCCGAGACCGTCGTGCCCGACGACCGGTTCCGGATCGTCCGGAAGGGCGCCCTGAGCCGCGGCGCGGCGCGCAACCTGGGCGCGCGGGAGAGCGACGGCGACTTCCTCCTGTTCGTCAACGGCGGCGACGAGCTGCCGCCCGGCGCGGCCGCGGCCCTGCTGGCCTCGCTGGACGCGTCCGGGTCGGACATCGCGGCGGGGCGCGCGGCCGTGCGCCGCTGGACGGGCCAGGTGGCCCAGTGGCGGCCGTCCAGGCAGCCGGCCGAACCGGTCACGGGCACCGACCTCGGCCGCACCCCCGAGCTGATCGCCGACCGCCGCGTGTCCGGCAAGCTCTTCCGGCGCTCCTTCTGGACGGCGCACGAGCTGGAGTTCCCCGACATCGGCCGCTACGACGACCTGCCCACCACGGTCCAGGCGCTGCACCGGGCCACCGCGATCGACGTGCTGGCCGACGTCGTGCTGCACCGCCACGCCCGGCTGTTCCCGCCGACGATGGAGGCGCAGGAGATCGCGGACGGGTTCGGCGCCCTCACGCTCGCCACGACGTGGCTGGAGGACAACGGGCACCACCGGTCCCGCCGGCGGCTCCAGCTGCTCGCCCTCAACGACGAGCTGCGGGTGTTCCTGGACGCGCTGCCGGACGTCCCCGCCGAGGAGCGCGACCAGGTCGTCGCGCAGGCCGCCGCCTACGCGTCCGGGATCTCCGCGAAGGTGCTCGCCGGCACGTCCGCGCTGACCCGCCTGAAGTGGCACCTCGCCACCACCGGGCACACGACGGAGCTGGTCAAGGTCGTCCGGTACGAGCGGGGCAAGGCGTCGCCGTCGATCGTCCGCGACCCGCTGCGCCGGTACGTCGTGTACCCGTACTGGAAGGACTCCTCGCTCGACATCCCCCGCGACATCTACCGGGCGCGCGGCGAGGTCAAGATGCGCGGCCGCGTCCACGCGGTGAGCTGGGACGGCGACATGCTCACCGTCACCGGCGAGGCGTACATCAACTCGGTCAGCATGCGGCGCCGCTGGACGTCGGTGAAGACGATGACGCTGCGGTCCGGCAAGCGGAAGATCGTGGCGAAGGCCAAGCAGACCCCGAAGCCGGGGAAGAAGTCCGGCTGGTCCGGGTTCGAGTTCACGTTCGACGTGGGTCGGCTGCGCGACCGCGGCACGTGGGTCGAGGGCGACTGGGACGTCCAGGCGTCGGTGTTCAACGCGGGCGTGTTCCGGCAGGGGCCGCTGCGCGGCGGCAGCTCCGGCACCGGCGCCCACCCGCCGTACCACTACGTCGCCGACGACGTCCGCGTGGTGCCCCGGATCGAGGACCGCCACCTCGTCATCAAGGTCGAGAAGGTCGCCACGAAGGCGACCGCCCTGCGCTGGGAGGGCGACGCGCTCGTCATCGAGCTGCGGTCCGCCGGCGAGGCGCCGGACGAGCTCGTCCTGTCGCTCGGCGACGACCGCGTCCCGGTCCCGGTCACCTCCACCGGAGACGGCCACACCGCACGCGTCGACCCGTCCGCTCTCGAAGGGTCGCCGATCCCGCCGGAGCGCATCGACGACACCCGCGACTGGACGGTCTTCGCCGGCGGGCGCCCGCTGGTGCTCGCCGAGGGCGTCGACGACATCGACCGCGCATTCGGCCCGCTGGAGGTCACCGCCGGCCGCGGCCCGGGCGGCTACCTGCGCGTCCGGCGCACCACGACCCGGCTGGTCGTGGACGACTGCACCTGGCGGCCCGACGGCACGCTGACGCTGACCGCGACGCACACCGCCCACGACGCCGGGCAGATCGTGCTGCGCGGGCGGGCCCGCCGCAAGGAGTTCGCGTTCGACCTCGTCGCCGACGCGTCGTCCGGCGTCCTGCGCGCGGAGATCCCGGTCGCGGCCGTGCCGAGCGTCGCGGGCGTGCTGCCGCTGCGCCCGGGCCGCTGGGACGTGCTGTTCCGCCCGCCGGCCGGCGCGGGATCCGGGCGGGCGCTGACCGTCCGGCTGTCCGACCCCGCGGCGAAGAACCTGCCGGAGCCGCTGGAGGTGGCGCGGCGCGGCTACGACCTGGAGGGCCGCGACGGGCGGCTGGCCGTGTCGGTGACCGGCGACGTCTCGGCCGAGGAGAAGAGCGCCGGCCCGAAGCACCGCGAGGAGGCCCGCCGCCGCGTCGAGCGCGACGGGCTGCGCGACGCCGTCCTGTTCTCCACCTTCAGCGGCCGCCAGTTCTCCGACAGCCCCAAGGCGATCCACCAGGAGCTGCTGCGGCGGGACTCGGGCCTAGAGCAGCTGTGGGTCGTCAACGACGCGCAGGTGGAGCTGCCGGACACGCTGCGGGCCGTCCGGCTGAACGGCAAGGAGTGGCACGAGGCGCTCGCCACCTCCCGCTACATCGTGGCGAACCACCGGCTCGGCGACGACTTCCAGCGCCACCCCGACCAGGTCGTCCTGCAGACCTGGCACGGCACCCCGCTGAAGAAGATCGGCAAGGACATCAAGGAGGTGCACTTCGCCTACACGCCCGGCATGAAGAAGGCGCTGCAGTCGAAGTCCGCCGGCCCGGCCGTCCCCGAGTGGAGCCACCTGCTGTCGCCGAACCCGTTCAGCACGGAGATCTTCCGCCGCGCGTTCGCGTTCAAGGGCGAGATGCTGGAGGTCGGCTACCCGCGCAACGACCTGCTGCACAGCCCCGACGCCGGCGCGGTCGCCGCGCAGGTGAAGGCCCGGCTCGGCATCCCGGAGGGCAAGCGCGTCGTGCTGTACGCGCCGACCTGGCGCGACGACCAGTACTACAGCCGCGGCCGCTACCGGTTCGACATGCGGCTCGACCTGGAGCGCGCCCGCGAGGCCCTCGGCGACGACCACGTCCTGCTCGTCCGCCTGCACACCAACGTCGTGGACGGCGTCCCTGAGGACGAGCACGGCTTCGTCCGGGACGTGTCGCTGTACCCCGACATCACCGAGCTGTACCTGATCTCCGACATGATGATCAGCGACTACTCGTCGGTGATGTTCGACTACGCCAACACCGGCCGCCCCATGCTGTTCTTCACCTACGACCTGGCCGACTACCGGGACCGGCTCCGCGGCTTCTACTTCGACTTCGAGGCCGAGTCCCCCGGGCCGCTGGTCGAGACCTCCGACGACCTGATCGACGCGATCCGCGACGTCGAGTCCGCGACCGCGGGCCACGCGACCCGCTACAAGGAATTCGTCGACCGCTTCTGCCCCCTCGACGACGGAAACGCCGCCGCCCGCACCGTCGACCGCGTCTTCCCCCCGACAGACTGAGAGCCGCCTTGCCTTCTCCCAAGGTCAGCGTCATCGTCCCCGTCTACAACTGCCGCTCGACGGTGGGGGCAACGCTGCGTTCGGTTTTCGAGCAGACTCTGAACGCCGAGCTGATCGAGGTCATCGCGGTGGACGACGGATCCACCGACGGGAGCGGCGACGAACTCGAAGCGCTCGCCGAGTCGTGGCCGGGGCTCTCGGTCGTCGGTCAGCCGAACTCGGGCGGGCCGGGCGGTCCCCGCAACACCGGTGTCGACCAGGCCCGTGGCGAGTACCTTTTCTTCCTGGACGCCGACGACCATCTCGGCCCGGATGCCTTGCGGCGCCTGTGCGCCATGGCGGACGAGCAGGGCACCGACGTCGTCATCGGCAACTACGTCGGCGTCGGACGGGGAGTGGCCCGGTTCGACAAGAACATCCCGCACGTCATCGTCGACGACCCCAAGACCAACATCTACGGCAGGTCGCTGACAGCGCACAAATTGTTCCGCCGCGACCTGGTGCAGCGGCACGGCGTCCGGTTCCCGGAGGGCATCCTGTCGGGCGAGGACAAGGTGTTCACCGCCCACGCGCTCCTGCACTCCACCGGCGTCTCCGTCGTCGCCGACTACGACTGCTACTACCTGGTGGAGCGGGACGACGGCACCAGCATCATGCAGAGCGGCGGCGCTCCCGCCGAGATCTACTACCCCAGAGCGGCGCGCCCGCTGCTGGAGCAGGTCATGTCGCACCGCGAGCCTGGCACCCTCCGCGACCGCATGCTCGTCCGCCATTTCCAGCGCGACGTCCTGCACCGGCTCGACGCACGGCTCCTCGCCGGCCCCGAGCGGGAGGCACAGCGGACGGTCGAGGAGATCCGCATCCTGTGCGAGGAGTTCCTCACCGAGTCGGTGCTGATGCGGATGCCCCCGCGGCATCGGGTCCTCGCCCATTGCGCGCGACACGGGCAGAACGAGTTGCTCAAGAGGGTCATCGAGGCGGCCGCCGGTCCGGAGCCGGTGCCGGTGAAGGTCGACAAGGACCGCGCCCACGCCCGCTATCCGGGGTTCCGGGAGCCGGCCGCCGCCGTCCCCGACGCCTGCTACGACCTCACTGACCGGCTGCGGATCGAACGCACGATCACCGTACTCGGCTGGGACGGCGACCGGCTGCGGGTGAGCGGCACCGCCGCGATCACCCGGCTCGGCGGAGCCGACCAGGTCGCCACACTGCTGCTGCGCTCGAAGAAGTCGGGAGCCGAGCACCGGGTCGCCGTCCAACGGGAGGACGACGGCGGCTTCACCGTGGACTTCTCCCCCACCTCGATCGCGTCCGGTACTCCGGCGGCGGACGTCTGGGACCTGCACCTGGAGATGTCGAGCGGCCGGCTCGTCAAGGAGGCCCGCCTCGGCGCCGACCGCGCCCCGGAGATCGGCACGGCCCCGCCGGCGCGCTTCGTGGTGTCCAAGGACGGTGCGGGCGCGGCCGTCACACCTTTCTTCACCCGTGAGTACGGCAACCTGTCCTTCAGCACCACCCCGGGGACGGCCGGCCTCAAGCGCCTCCTCGCGGTCGACGAGGTCACCTGGGACGACGGCGCGCACCTCCGGGTGCGCGGCCACCTCCCCGCATCGGCGGATGCGGCCTCCCACGTCCGGCTCGCCTTCGGGGCGGACCGGCGCGGCGAGGGCGACACCCGCCCCGGCCGGGTCGACACGACCGCGGGCGCCGACCGCGTGGACTTCACCGCGGTCCTCGACGCGCGCGCTCTCGTCGAGGGCCGCTGGGACGCGTGGCTGGAGCTGACCGTCGCGGACGATACGTCCCGCATGCGAGTGCCCGTGGAGGAGATCGATCCGTCCCCGCCTGTGCCGTGCACCGCGTTGGGGATGCGCCGGGCGTCCTTCTACCGGACGAACGGCGGCAACCTCGCCGTCCAGGTCGTCCCCGGCTCGTTCTCCGCGCTGACCACGTCGGTCCGGCGCCGCCTTCGGCGCGCCCAGCGGTGAACTAGGTCGCGGTCTCGGCGTCCGCCTGGCTCGCGGCTTCTTTCGTGGCACCCGGCTGCCCGAGCTCTGGGCACCTGGGCGGGAGGATCGCCAAGGCGAGGGCGACGCAGGCGAAGGGGACGGCGGGCAGGACGTACCGGTAGTCGAAGTCGGCCGTCGCGGCGGGGATGACGAGGAGCGCGAGGCTCGTCCCCCACGGCAGCAGGGCACCAGTCGCCCAGTGCCGGACGGGCCGCATCGGCGTCCACCGTCCGCGGAACCGGGCATACGGCAACGCTCCGACCAGGCCGCCGAGCAGCAGCAGCCCGAGCACAGTGCCCGGCATGACCACACGATCCTGGTAACCGAGCACGATCCCGGCCCACGGGTCGACGACCCTCGTCTCACCTTCGGGGTCGTACCTGGCGGCGAGCTTGTCCTGCTCATCGCTCCACGACGCGCCCTCGGGGAACTCGTACTGGAGCCACGTCCACGGCGTCGGGTACGGCTCGCGCTCCCACTCGAACGCCCGGAGCGTGTCGCGGACGACCACCTGCGCGTAGTCGGCGGGCTGCTCGGTGATGGCCTCCCGCGCGAACTCGCCCGCGAGCCGGTCGGCCTGCTCCCCGTAGATCCAGCCGGGGAGGTCGCGGAACACGGAGTCCTTCGTCCACAGGGACGCGAACGCCGGCGAGATGCGGGGATCGGTGTGCTCGGGACACATCACCGCGAGCTCGGGCCGCGGCCGGATGACGCGGCAGTCGGCGAAGTCGGCGGTGCGCCCGTACAGCCAGATGTTCCCGGCCCTGGCCATGGCGAACTCGCCGTAGGTGTGCTGGAAAACGAACATGTACCCGACGATCGGGACCACGAAGGCCACCGCCGCGCCGGCGCACGCCCGCCAGCCCGCCCTCCGCAGCAGCATCGCGACCAGGATCACCGCGATCAGCGGCAGCCCCGCCGACCTGGTGAGCGCCGTGCCCGCCGCGAACACCC
>NZ_SMKB01000547.1:0-594 GCF_004348575.1 Actinomadura sp. 7K534 | reverse complement strand
GGCCGACCCGCCCCCGCCGTCCCTGACCAGCAGGGCCGCCGCCTCGGCGAGCCCCATGTCCAGGTCGCGGGCGAGCCAGATCAGATGCTGCAGGGCCTCCCCGGGCGGCACCCCGAGCCGCCTGGCCAGCATGACGCGGGCCTCCGACAGCACCGCGCGGTCGCGCGCGGCGTCCCGCAGGTCGTCGAGGTCCGCACCGTGCATCCCGGGCTGGGTGCCCTCCGCTTCCGCCAACCGTGTCCCCCGTCCGGCGCTGTTTTGCCTTGGGAGAAAAAAGCTACATACGTCAGCGAAGGACTATTCGCCACGAACCGGGTGAACAGTCCAGATCTTTGCCCGGGTTTTCCGTTCCCGCCCGAACCTCAACACATTCGATGACCCTTCCCAGAGCCATCCGTTCCTCTCAGTGTGACCCACGTCACGCCCTATAGACCTGCTCCGTCAGCGCCGTGATCCGCGCCGCCGCCTTCGCGAACGACGACCCCTCCGGATGCAGCGTCAGCACCACCACGATCTTCTGCTCCCCCACGAGGCCCGTGGTATGCAGCACCGGCCGCCCGATCCCGAGATCCGGCCCCCACGCTGTCTCTTATA